>JBDKUO010000017.1 GCA_039679645.1 Armatimonadota bacterium | reverse complement strand
CTTACGTGTTACGCGACCGTTCGCCGCTAGGCTTCGTAACCGAAGTCACTAACCTCGCTCGACTTGCATTTCTTAGGCACGTCGCTAGCGTTCGTCCTGAGCCAGGATCAAACTCTCCATAAGAAATCTTATGTCATAACGTCATTGAGTCACAACGTCGAAACGTCATAACATCATAACGTCGGACTTACTCTCATAAAGAGCCTATCTGTTGTTTATATCTAATCAACACTTGCTTTCGCAAGCTGAAACTCATAACCTTATTCACGCTTGCACTATTTAATTTTCAAAGAACTAGGTCGCTGACCGGGAAGTGTCTACCCCCAGGCGCGAGATATATAATACCACTGCAGATCAGGCTTGTCAACGGTATTGAAAGACTTTTTGTATGTTTTTTCTAAAGCGCATTGTCTACCTCATACACATCCGGTCCGACACGCTTCAGATATCTTGTTTCGAGCATATAGCCTGCTACATATTTTGCGCCTGTCTCACGCAAGATGTACGAGCGCACCTCGTCAGTAGCGCCGGGATTTACGAAGTCAAACCAATCGTTGATTTTGGACGCATAGTCGGGCGTCTCGGACCAGTGACCGTAGTAGACCTGATGACCAGTAAATGCGGGTGTAAAGAGCGCGAATGTCGGAGCAGCGAAGACCGTATCGTCGACTCGCGTATGCTCGCGCAGCCAGCGCATTGCCGAAAGATCAGAATTGCTCATAAAGGGAGCATAGTGAGTGGCTGTGCGCCCCACCGACAACAGCCTCATGTCCTGAGCTACAAACTTAACGTTGCTCATCGCCATCACAAGCATAAGAATGAGAAAAACACTTCTTCTGTATGACGACGGCACCCGCGCAATCAGTTTGCACAGAGCATAGGCGCACAGAATGCACAAAGGTATGTGCAGGCCCATTACGAGTTTGCGCTGCTGGCTGATTGGAATATAGGGCAGCGCGAAACCGACAACACTCCACACGATCAGCAGTGGAAAGTGGAGAGTGGAGAGTGGAGAGCGCTCGGGATTGCGGCGTCTGTGCTCGACGATCCATAACACAGAACCAACAATGGCTCCTATAAGTATCAGGCCATAGCCGGCAAAAAATGACCATATCTCGGGTGAGGGAGCGGGTGAGTTTGCTCGCGCGGCATATACGGGATCGGTCCTGTAGATATAGTATTGATACACAATTGAAGGCAGCGCTATTAATGCCGCGAGCAAGCTACGTGTTATAATTTCTGCCTTTAACTTATGCTCTGCTATACAAGACGCGGCTATATAGACGATCCAAACGCAGGCCACCGTAATTACATCATATGTGTGAATGTTGCCGAGCAACAGAAGCATTATTCCTGCGACAGCCGCATCCCCTGCCCTGCCAGTCCTGGACATTTTGATCAGGAAGTAAAACGACCAGACCATCAGGGCAAGACCTGCCAGAAAGAGCGGGTTCAGATAGAGCGCCAGAAACGTAATAGCTTCGGGCTGCCACATATCTACCGAGCCTGTCGGATCAAGCACATTCGGTATCATCCAGCCGATTCCAGCCGACAGACCTATCAAAGGGATCAACAGACCACGTTCGTTCGGGTCGTCCAGAAAGAGCTTTGAAAACCTCCATATCGACCATATCAAAAACACTCCCAGACCAACTCTGAACAAATGGAAGACAAAAACAAGCGGCAGGTGCATAATCCGCGCGAAGTTCCCCATTACGAGAAATAACACATTAAACGCCCGGGCAGATTGAGGGTCGCTCGTAAACAGATTCCGTATGAAGAAGTGGCCGTCGGCTGCCTGGCGCATCCACGAAAGATAGACTGCGCTATCATCAATGTTGTGTATGAACCCCAGGAAGTGATAGCCATTGGGAGCGAGGAAGATTCCCCAGATATACGGCAGCGAGGTCAGCAGCATTATCGCTGCCGCCCACATCATCACCCAGTTTCTCTCAGAATTGCTGCTCTTTTCCATCATCGTCTCTTCAGGAAGCGGTGCGTGCCGACCCCACAGATTGCCGTGATACCTATCAGCATAAGATAGAGGCCGAACCGGAACGTATAAAAATCAGACTCTAAACTTGGGGGGCGCACCTGGTTTTTCTCGAGTGACTTGTAAATGTACACACGATCAATTGTATCAATCAGTTTGAGCGAAGCATCATCGATTGCATCGTGAGACAAAATGTATTTCGCTGCGCGTCCTAAATCGGGCGTATACGTGCGGGCGAGCACCATATTGCCGTTTTCCTGCGGACTGGAGTCCTCACCCTGAATCTTGCTCGACCAGTCCTTATACGACTTGGTAAACAGCGAGTCATAACCCTGCACGTCGTAAAGCCCATACACCATCGCAGCATTCGGAGGCAGAATTGCATTAGGGGTTTTGTAAAGGTTCCAACTCGGATTGATCGGAGCTATACGGGAGCCGTCTTTTGTCAGCGACTGCAGCTTCTTTGTAAGAGGCGTATTCGGATAGACTTTGGATCGGGTGCATGTAGGGTTGTAGTCAATGCCGAAAGCAAAAAGATCAGCGACAATTAAGACAACAACCATTATCGGGTACATAGAACGGCTTACAGTATCCCTGCTTCTTGCAAGCAGCAGACCCAGCGACACCAGAAGCAACACTGTAAATACCCTACCGTTAGGGCCGGTCATGCCAGAAAACGGTCTGCCGATAATACCTTCGATGAACCCTACACCGAGCACATTCGTAATGACAAAAGCCACTCCAAGAACTAGAAAAGCAAGCAGAGATGCGAGTTCGCCCCACATCAGTTCCCTGCCCCGTATATGAATTTTTTCTTGCGCACGCTCACTAAAATAATCTGCGCCAAAGCCTGCCATTACAGCTACAGCAAAGAAGTACAGAAGCAATATCCGATTAGGTCCGCCGAGCGCACTGAAGCCTGGTATGAGGTAATAAAAAGGCGCGTTTATAGGCGTACCGAGAGCACACAGCAGCGCAAATAGCATAAGAATAGCAAAGAAACCTATGCAAGGTTTGCCTTTTATTCGTCCCAGCGCAACCAAGGCCAGCATCAGTGGAAGAATTCCTATATAAAGGCCGTACTCTATATAATCCGCTGCGCTGCTCAGAAAATAGTTGTTCTTGCTTGGATTGCCGAAGAAATCCGGGACAAACATGGTTATCAATCGGTACGGTTTCACTGCATTTCCAATAAAGGTTGCATAGCCCGCGCTTGTTACTGCTCGGACGCGATGTGAGTTTGCTGCAAGATCATGGCTTGGAAGTGTCTGCGGAGCTGAAATAAGAAATGCAACTGCTACAAATGCAATAAATGGAAATATTACATGGGCGACAGCATATAGTCTGCCTTCAATCTGGCACTGGCTGTAATACTTCCACGCCCACCACAATACTGCTGCCAGAGCAACATAAAACGCTATCTGGAAGTGACCTGCCAGAAACGCCAGCCCCAAAGACCCCCCGGCCAGCACCGCGTAGAACATCGATCTTCTTTCAACAGATCTATGTATAAGAAAAAGCGTTAAAGGTAGATATACTGCCACACTGATAAATGTGGGAAGCTCAAGCCAGAACACCATGAATGCGCTGAATGCGAAGCATATAGCCGATACAATTCCACCGAGCGCTCCAGCACCCAGTTCGCGCATGAATTTATAGGTAAATGCCTGGGCTAGAAACAGATGTAGCGCTGCAAAGATTGTAAATGCCGTTATCGGGCTAAAGATTATAAACAGAAGATTGCCTGGGTAGAGCACTGCAGATTGGCCGTTTGCCTGAAACGGTGTGCCGCAGAACTGATGGGGATTCCACAATGGAATATGCCCGGATCGCATCGACCTGGCGTAGAAGACTCTCCACGGATAAAACTGAGCGATCGCATCCCACTGCAGCGGGTTCCACTGCGGAGGAGGATTCGTGGGCTTTGTGACGGAATTCCAAGGAGACATCTGCGCCAGATAATCGCCCGGCAGCAGCGCGGCACCGGTAAAAATCGGCCTCCAGAGGAATATGCATACCAGTATTACAAACAGCGCATACGGCAGCAGACCTTTGATCTTGATTTTATTAGTGTCCTTGTCCAAGTCCAAACCCGATAAATGAGACCCCGGCAGAGATAAAGAACAGGCCGAGGCCCGCAAGTTTCCAGTTCACCCGCTCCTTGAGAACGGTTGCCGAGAGTATCACGACGAGAAAATAGCTGATGCTGAGCATCGGATATGCCACACTCAGCCTTACTTTACTTAGCACCAGAATCCATAAAAATGCGCTTATAACATAGAGAAACAATCCGATCAGAACGCGTGGAGTAAACATCGCGCGCACGATATTGCATAGCGTAATTACTATTGAACTGCAGACAAGGTTCCTATCGCCGAGGCCCAGTTTTTGCAGCACCTGCGCAGTTGCCATCAGTGTTACAGACACACACATCAAACCAAACGAGCCTAATGTAAGATTGCCCTGCAATTAATTATCCCCCTGACAAGGCTTTTCTTTCGACTGGCCTAGCCCCACGCCGATAAATGATACTCCGATTGAGATAAGAGCCAGACCGACTCCCGCAAATATCCAGTTCACCTGCTCATGGAGCATCGAAGCGGAGAGGATCACAACCAGGATATAGCTCATACTGATCAAGGGATATGCGACACTCAGCCTCACCTTGCTGAGCACGACAATCCAGAAGAGTGTGCTGACCACATACAGCCCCAGCCCAAGCAGCACATACGGAGCCATCATTGCATGAAGAATGTTTATAAAAGTCTGCATTATCGAGCTTGCCGCAAGCTTCTTGGCGCCGAGGCCGAGTTTGAGAAAGATCTGGCCGAAAGCGCCTAAAGATACAGCTACACATATGACGCCGAATGAAGCCGGAGTGAGATTGCCCTGCACGCGCAGTAACCTCCTACATAATGTTGACTCAATTATAGACTAAGATAGAAGCGAGGACAAGTTACGTCCGGGGCAGGAATACCCCGGACGTTAATGGCACCCTTCGGGGCATTCGCCCGCGAAGTATATATAAGCTCAGGGCTGCAGGACCATACCTCATAACCCACACCCAAAACTCATAACTGCACTTTAAGCTATCTTGAGAAGTTCTTTTGCCTTATCTACCGCACTGGCAGCATCGGGAGCATAGCCGTCGGCATTGATCTCATCGGCATAATTCTGCGTGACGGGAGCGCCGCCAATCATAATTGATGTCTGGTCACGGACTCCCTCATTCTTTATGGCCTCGATGGTGTCTTTCATTGCAGGCATGGTGGTCGTCAGAAGTGCGGAAAGCGCGACTATATTGGCACCGTCCTTGACGGCCTGCACGAACGCCTGTGGCTTTACGTCAACTCCGAGGTCCATGATCTCAAAACCAGCCCCCTCAAGCATCATGGCGACCAGGTTCTTGCCGATGTCGTGAAGGTCGCCACTTACAGTGCCTATCGCGACCCTGCCCTTTGCCTCAACACCACTTGAAGCCAGTTTAGGTCGAAGAACCTCCATCGCCATCTTCATAGCGCGGGCGGCAATGAGAACTTCAGGAACGTAGAACTCATTGTTCTTGAACTTGGCGCCAACGACATTCATACCGGCCACGAGACCGTTATTGAGAATGTCACCGGGGTTCATACCCTCGGCCAGTGCCTTCTCTGTAATCTCTTTTGCATCCGGCGCCTTGCCATTAATAATGGCCTGCGCCAGAGCTTCCATATCAGCCAATCTAGCTCCTCCTAAAACAACTGTCATCGTCCAGTTGTGTTTCGCCATAAGTATAACCATTGTATCCACGGGATGCAAGGTTGTTTGAGAAAAAATGCAAGATATTTGACTTATAAAACTACTGCATTCGCCGGAAACATCATTCTCTCCATCAGTTCCATTTGATAATATGGCGATACTGCAAGCTCGACATGCTCAGCCATGCGCGCCAACTGCCTGCCAAGTTCCATCTCTTTTTCACACAATAAAGCAAGCTTTGCACCAGCTCCGGCTGCATTGCCGATGGATACGACCTTATCAGGGGAAATATCCGGAATCAAACCGATTCTGATCGCGCTCTCAACACGAATATAGCTGCCGAACGCTCCCGCGAGCAGGATTTGATCGAGATCGGAATCGCTAATGCCCGCGGTCTTGACCAGCGTTTGGATTGCAGCATGAATCGAACCCTTGGCAAGCTGCATATGCCTGATATCACCGGCAGTAATGGTTGTGGCTTTGCCTGAACCCGACTGTTTCTCTGTCGCCAATACAAACTCCACACCCTGCTGTGTTTCGATTAATCTCTCGCGAATGGCCTCCGGCAATCCCACGGCGTCTTTGGACGAGACCATTCGACCGCTCTCGTTAATAATCCCCGCATCCAGCATCTGCGCGACAGCATCCACAAGACCCGATCCGCATATCCCAATGGGAGGCATATTATGGATAGTCGTAATATGAACATCTCCGTCGATTATCACGCTGTCGATTGCGCCCGGAGCGCCTCGCATGCCGCAACTTATCCCGGCTCCCTCAAACGCAGGGCCTGCCGCAGCGGAGCACACATATAGATGCCCATTATGCATCAGGGCCATCTCACCGTTGGTGCCGATATCGACCGCGAGCCTGGTGCTGCCGTTGTCCTCATACATGCTCGAAAGCAGCACTCCCACGGTATCGGAGCCGACAAAGCCCGCAATGTTCGGCAGGATCACGATCTTAGATTCGGGACCGGTCTCAATACCAAGATCGCGTGATCGCAGGGTAATGCCGGTGCAGAGAGTCGGCACATAAGGCGATTGACCGAGGCTCGTTGTGTCTATACCAAGCAAAAGATGAGTCATGCACGTGTTACCGACCACTGTCACTTTGTAGACATTCTCAAGCGATATGCCGGCGCTGCCTGAAAGATCATGAGCAATACGATTGAGTGCTCCAATTGCTGCGGACCGAAGTATTTTCGCGCCGTCCTTTTCAGTTGTGGCAAAGCTGATGCGGGAGACAAGATCGTCTCCATAGACCATCTGGGGGTTCATAACCGAAGATACTGCAAGCTCTTCGCCGGTCGTTAAGTCCATGAGGTAACCGACTATGGTCGTGCTGCCGAGGTCGTAAGCGATGCCGTAACATTTATCGGTCGTATCATCCGGTTCGATCCCAATCAGCTCATCACTATATACGACAGCAGTGATCTTATAATTTGCGCGGCGCATGTGGGCTGATAGTGTGCGGATAATATTGAAATTCGGCTGAAGATGGATGTCCCGAGACTCCAGGCAGGAGGCAAGACGCTCAAATTCGGCTTGCTCATCATCAAGACTGGGCGCAGTGAGTTCGCAGTAGACTTTTGTGACGTTTGAGAGCACCGCGCACTCTTTATGAACACCTTTGCTCAATATCTTCTGAACCAGTGACCGGCTGGAATCCGGAATCTCAACGCTTACATCGCCTAATGCGCTCGTCATGCAAGCCAGTCTTAGGCCGGAGGCTAGCTCGTCATCGGTCAGGCGCTCGCGCTCGGCAGTATCGGGTGCAGACACATTTCCATGCACGATAATCCTGCACTTGCCGCAGATACCCATTCCGCCGCAGGGCGTTTCAATCGCACGGCCTGCCGCAGCGGCTGCTCTTGATAGCAACGTGCCCGAGGGGATAAAGACTTCCATCCCATCGGGCTCGAAAATTACTTTCACCAATTTGCTTATGCTCATAGCTGCACGAAATACAATATATTCTTCTTTGCGGTCTCATTGTCCGGATCAAGCGAGAGCACAGCTTCAAACTCTGCTCTGGCCTCATCGCACATACCCAGCATCGAGTATGTCAGAGCCAGATCATTGCGCGCACCGAGGTGACGCTCATCCAGGCGCACGGCTACAATCAGCTCCTCTATGGCTTCATCGAAGAGACCTATAAAGCCGTAAACAAGCCCTAGCTGCCTGTGCGCCTCGACACTAGATCCGTCAACGCCGAGCGCTTTCTTCAGCTCTGCAAGTGCTTCGTCGTAGCGTCCTTCATTTTTGAGGCTGACACCGCGCTCAATGTGCTCTTCTATCTGCCCCATAACCTTCCCTCGATGCCACGTGAAACCGCGCTTGGATGCAGTATAACAGCATATTGATTGCAAATCAAGACTACTTGACTCTTTTTGAGCATGGGGGTATAATGACCGAGCGCAAAATAACAAATACGGGCGATTGGCTCAGTGGGAGAGCGCTTCGTTCACACCGAAGAGGTCACTGGTTCGATCCCAGTATCGCCCACCACGCTTCTTTTGCGGTTAAGATGCTCCCAGTGGTGTCATAAGTGCAGCGACATCTCATGCTTTCCAAATTCCATCCAGATGACTTATTACGCATGCGCTACAATGTCGAAGTTACTTCCGAATCCTCCGAAATGACCGGCTCTGTATCATGAATTATCTGAATATTACGCCATTTGCCGCTGCGATAACGCATGCAGAAAGCAAAGAAGAGGACCATAAACCACAATATCATTGCAACCCAACCTGCCTCGGCACTACAATGCATCACTCTAAACATGACAAAGAGAATCCCAACCATCAGCCAGTGAAGAGTCACGGACATACACATTGCAAAGAATGTGTCTCCTGCGCCTCGGAGCGCCCCACAGAGCGCAACTATCATAGCCTCGAGGAGCACATACAGCGACATCAATCGGACCATGAACACCGTTAAAGGCATAGCTTTCATGAAAATTACGTCGTTTGTGTCAGGTCGAAACACATTGACGAGCAAGTTCGGAAACGCTACTACAAGGACCAGCATTATAATCGAATATACCGAGCCGGCTTTCACACCTGACATAGCAACGTGATGTGCAGTGTCCGGCTGCCTCGCCCCCATATATCGACCGACCAGGCTTGTCACAGCAATCTCAATGCCTATCAGAGGAACATAAGCCACCATGTCCCAGTTGAAAGTAATTGTGGCGGCTGTGGCTACAGTCTGTCCTAGAGACTGAAAAAGCATGATTATTGCGGTAAAAGCAGAGAGTGTCAGAAAAAACTCCAACCCGGCAGGGTATCCGAACTTGAGCAGTTTTCGCATTACATCGAGGTCGATCCTGTATGAGCTTCCGATGCCGTATTCTTTGTGCTTGTTTCCGAAAAAGTACGCCGCCATCAGAATCAAAAGACCGCACACGCCACCGGTTATCGTTCCATACGCCGCACCACTGATTCCAAGCGGTTGAAAACCGCAATGGCCGAAGATGAGAATATAGTTGGCTACGACGTTTACCAACATTGCGGTCACGGAAGCCACCATCACAGTGCGGGTCCTGCCTATGCCTGAAAAGAAACAACTGAAAACATTACGCAGCAGGGTTACAATTGCGCCGTAGACCAGTATGTTGAAATAAATGATCTGCAGCCCAAGCTGCTCGGGGGCAATGCCGGAAGATCGAAAAGAAGCTCTGACTAATGGAGCAATAAGCAAAATTATCGGATAAGCAATAAGCGCAAAAACCGCCGTCTGAGTTACAACCACCGAGCAATTACTCTTTCGACCGGCGCCATAATACTGGCCGATCAGGGCAGTGCTATAGCCAATTAAACCGATAAAAAACGTTGTGAGCATGAAGCTGGTCATGCCCCCACCGAGAGCCGCATTCATTTGTGAAGAACCAAGCTTTGAAAGAAACAGCCTGTCGGTGAAAGTCATTACTGTGTCGCATACGCTTGAAGCCATCATCGGCAGGGCAATAACAAGCAGTTCACGGACGCTGCCCGACGCATATTTTGCGGTTTTGTTATATGTTTCTTCTATCATTGCTACTTCCTATCATCACCGCCTTTATTATTCGTCGCCGGTGTAAATCAATATCATCCAGAATGCTGTATAGAGCGAGTCAACAGGCATGCTAAAGACGCGGCAAACCGACATCCGATTTCAATCGCCTGCATCAATTATAATCGACCTAACGACAAAGGCCAACGGCATCATGTTTTTTTGTTTGGCGGCAATTGGAGCCGGGTAAATGCCATCGACCCGTATAGAGCGACACACCAACAACAGGCAATTGGCCATCTTGTTCACACTTGGCCCACCCGTAGAGTATTTGTCTGGAGGTGCAATCATGAGAGTATCGCACCTGGCGATTTTGGTCAGAGTATTGCTCATTCTTGCTCCGGCGCATATGGCAGAAGCTGCCAGTCCCCCTCAACCGACATACGGCACAGCCGTTGTAGATGGGGATATCTATGATAACAGCGCCGCACAGACTTCAGCCACGTCGGAATCTCCCCAAAATGGCATAGCGCTTGAACTTATCTGCGCCAATGCATCCATTGACGTTCACAAGTCGTATGCCTGGACTACCGGTGATGGATTGCATGTCGGCGATGTGGTGACACATACATTTACAGTCACCAACACAGGCAAGGTAATCCTGGACTCGATAGCCATGGTTGATGACAAGTCAGGCCAAAGTCAATGTTTCTTGGGCTACCTTGGAGTGAGCGGCAACTTGTCTATGGCTGTGCCGGCAGTGCTGGCGATAGTGCCGGGAGGCAACTGGGCTAACTACGTGGGCGCAGCTCAAGACGAAGTGGAATACACTCTAAAAAACGTGACTTTGCAGAAAAAAACACCTGAGATATTGCAGTGCACTGATGTTTTTCCTGCAAGAACCATCACTCAGCAAGGCATTTGCAATATCAGACTTTGGTGGCCATTAATGTATGAGATTCCAGGCACAACATGGACTTTATGTATTCGTTACGGCACACAAACACCATATGACGACGATGCAGATGGGTCAAACCCACCCGGCTGTGACCACAGTAACACTTGGAAATGGACGGTTGACACCGATATATACGGTATGATTCGTCTTCTAGCTCTGTTTCATGAACTGCCGTTCGGTAAAGAGGAAGTGCCGTTGATCTCTGATGAGGTTTTGTATGATATACTTCTGGAAAAACTCATCCAGATTCGGGACTTGATCAGTGTCGGCGATACGGCAAATGCAGGGCTGATGCTGGAAGAATTCGAGTTGATGGTAATGAATGCGTGCATCACTGTTTTGCCAACACGGCCAAATTCGACCGGATTTGGAACCGGCATCACCAATTCGGATGAAAACCCCGCATGCTGCAAACTATTGGCGGATGCCGAATATATCGGTGAGAAACTCGGCATATATATTCAGAAGAAGTGATCGAATGCGCCATACCAGTTCGCAGCCAAAACCCCGTCGGCGATGCCGGCGGGGTTTTGGCACTTTTCTGTTATGCATAAATTTTGGCAGCTCGTCCCTGAAACAGCGCCTAAAACCTGCCGATTATACAGATGATTGTCGGCTCACGCGTCTTCCGCAATTCTGGCAACCGACATTAAGGACAACATGCACAGGCTTATTCGCTCGACTATATCAAAGACCAACGAACAAACCCACCCTTGGAAATTGAATTACATAGCAGTTGCTGTCGCTACATTATTTATCGGAATCATGGCCGGTATCATACTCCCAGTGAACACGGCTATAGCCGAAGATGAAGCGCCTCAAGTCGACTTGTCATCATTGAGCATCGAAGACTTGATGAATATCGAAGTGACCTCCGCCTCAAAAAAAGCGGAAAAAATCGCGGATGCTCCCGCCTCGGTATATGTAATTGCTCGTGATGACCTGGATCGTTACGGCTACGCAACCATCGCCGAGGCGCTTCGCAGAATAGTCGGTCTATATGTATCATCCGATCGAAACTACGACTATCTTGGGGTTCGAGGTTATGCCAGACCAGGAGATTACAGCACGCGTATCCTCCTGCTTGTAGACGGACTGAGAATCAATGACCCTATCTGCAATAGCGCACCAATCGGGGATGATTTGAGCCTGGATATACGAAGTATCCAGCGCATTGAGATTGTCAAGGGTCCCGGATCGGCACTTTGGGGCACTAACGCAGTGCTTGCCGTTATCAACCTGATAACACGCAGTGGTTCTGATATCGAAGGCAGCAAATTCGCTCAGAACTTTACATCCGACAGCGGCAAGATGTCGTTCTTCGAATACGGCAGCAAAAACCCGAACGGCATAGAGATTGCGGGAAGCATAACATCTCTGAATTCAAAAGGCGAGAACTCAATCTACTTTCCCGATATACAGCTTACGGCAACAGGAGTCGATGACAGCAGCGCGCAGTGCGGATATCTCTCGGCCTCATACAGCGGCTTTAACCTGTTCGTCAATACCGGCAAATATATCAAGACAATCCCCACTGGTTCATACGGCACAGTTTTTAATGACCCTCGCACCCAATCTAGTGATTCCAGAACCATCGCGGCTCTCAGCTATGAGCGGAATGTCTGTCCAAAGATTGGCGGCAACCTTTACCTACGCCTTTACTCAAACAGTTACGATTATGACGGCGACTATGTCTACGACTTGGGTTATCCTACTCCGGCAATCGACAAAGATACCGGCTCCACCAAATGGTGGGGAGGTGAAGCTCGATTCTCAGGTGAATTATCCCCAAGGCTCTCATTCGTTTCGGGAACAGAATACACGAGAGTCAACGACATGCGGCTTCTGAACTATGTTGCGGACCCCTATTATTTTGTCAACCTTGACACGAACAGCTCAAGCACGCTGAATTCTTATTACTTGCAGGCAAGCTATGATGTGTCTAAGTCACTGCGAATCCTTGCCGGTAGCCGCCTTGACGATTATTCGACATATGGAAAGAGTTGGAGCCCACGCTGCGCACTTATACAAAAATTGAGTGATTCATCAACACTCAAGCTCCTGTGGGGAAAAGCATTCAGGGCTCCGGACGGATATGAGTGCGACTATACGAAAACGGTCACCGGCAATCCCGATTCAGGCCTAGTACCGGAGGAAATCACGACAACAGAGTTGGTGTGGGATCGATCTCTGAGCAATCGCGCTCGCCTTGTAACCAGCGCGTATCGTTATGACCTGAATAATATCATCACGCAGGTTAACGATGTTGAATTCCAAAACTCGGGAACAGCCAGGAGTGAAGGGATAGAATCGCAGTTCGATTATCGTCTACAGGACGGCTCCACGGCCTATTTGAACGCCACTACGCTCAAAGCGACAGATACAGCCACGCATCAACGCATCAGCAACTCACCGAGGTGGCTTGCAGGCGCGGGAATGTGCGTACCGATATTGTCCGGCAAGTTCTATGTTACACCGGAAGTACAACTCATCGGTTCGCGCAAGACAATCGCCGGCAATGAGACAGGCGCATCCACAGTTGTCAATCTCACTCTCTCCACTCATAAAGCCGCAAGCGGGTGGGATATCTCGATAAAAGCAAACAATTTATTCAATACAACCTGCTACGTTCCAGGCTCATATGAGCACACCCAGGACCGCATACCTCAAGAACGTAGAGTGCTGTGCATAGAAACATCCCACAGTTTCTGACATCTGAGAAACAAGACAAGCCGAGCTTTTGATCGAGCATGCTTAGGCCTAATGTCCGCAATGCCGATCACCGATAATAGTGAGGGATAATGTCTCATCATACATACGAAACGACTCAGTGATGAAGCATTCATACATATGACGATTATTCGCTTGCCAAGGAGACATTGTTATGAACAAAGCAGTAATGCTGCTCATTGTTGCAGTGATATGCCTATATATGCCCGCCTGGTGCGCAAACACCGAAACAACTTCAAATGCGGCTGACCTTACGCAGTTGAGCCTTGAAGATTTGATGAACATCCAGGTTACATCAGTCTCAAAAAAAGCCGAACGGCTATCTGACTCGGCTGCCGCCGTATATGTAATTACATCTGACGATATCAGGCGGTCAGGCGCTACGAGCATCCCGGAAGCCCTTCGTATGGTTCCAGGCCTTCACGTTGCTAAGATCGACTCCAACAAGTGGACTGTCTCCTGCCGTGGGTTCAGCGAACGCTATACCAACAAACTGCTGGTGATGATAGACGGGCGAAGTGTTTACACTCCCCTGTTTGCGGGCGTTTATTGGGATATGCAGGACACTATGCTCGAAGATATCGACCGCATTGAGGTAATACGTGGGCCCGGAGCGACGATGTGGGGCGCGAACGCGGTCAACGGCGTAATTAATATCATTACCAAAAACTCGCTCGACACCGGCGGCACACTCGCAACCGAGTGCACCGGCAACCTGGCAAAGGGCATCGGCAGCATACGGTATGGCGGCAGACTCTCCAATAACGCCACATACCGCGTGTACGGCAAGCACATAGACTGGGACAACGCAGTGGATGTGGACGGCCAAAGCGCAACCGACGAATGGAAGCAAAACCGGCGCGGCTTTAGGGTAGACTGGGACCTGGCAGACTCATCCTCTCTAATGGTTCAGGGAGATTTCTATAGTGAAGTCGCCCAGCAGGGAGCCAAACTGGAACCGACATTCAGCATCATCAGCAAGGACCAGGTCGACGCTACAGAGTCCGATGTGCTGGCAAAATGGACACACTCGCCTTCGCCACTATCAAGCACCGACATCCAGGTCTACTATGACCATACAAACAGAGTAGAGGGGGCTTACGGCGAAGACCGCAATACTGTTGACCTAGATTTTCAAAACAGGCAGACTCTAGACCCGCGGCATGAGCTGGTTTGGGGTCTTGGCTATCGCCAGAGTTCTAACTCTCTGATCAGCAGTCAGGTCATCAACTTTGACATACCGGGCGAGACAACTCATCTTTACAGCGCATTCTGCCAGGACGACATCACCCTGGCCGAGAACCGTTCAAAGCTAACCATAGGCTCCAAGTTCGAGCACAACAGTTACACAGGCTATGAAATCCAACCAAATATACGCTTCCTCTGGACTCCCCAACCGCAGCACACCGTATGGGCGTCAGTCTCAAGAGCAGTGAGAACGCCGTCGCTGGCGGAACGCAATGCGCAGTTTAATTGGGTCGGGCATATATTCCCTGACGGCAATTATTACGTAACGCAAATTATCGGCAATGAAAACTTCAAGCCCGAGGAACTTACGGCATATGAAGTCGGTTACAGAGTCCAGCCATCCGAAAGAGCATCACTCGACTGGACTGCTTATTATAACGTGTATGATAATTACCGGAGTTTCGAGCCGGGCGCTCCTCAGATAGTAATGACGCCTTTCATTTACGCGGTCATACCGCTGACTATCAACAACCTGGTAAATGTAAATGTCTACGGATGGGAGGTCTCCGGCAAATACAATATTGCCGATAACTGGCGCCTGTCATCGGGTTATACCTATTGCAGATTGGATATGTCCACCGACCCCGGAAGCGCCGACATATTCTCAGTCAACAACGATGTTTACTACCCGCACAAACAGTTTCAGTTCCAATCAAGTATGGACCTGGCGAAAAACTTCGAGATGGACATCAACTATTACTATTCCGGACCTCTGATCGATATTACATTCCCTGTTCCAAAATGGTCGAGGACAGACCTCAGACTGGGCTGGAAGAAATCGGAGACGACCGAGATAAGCCTTGGGATTCAAAACTTGTTTAACAACAGGCACAAAGAAACATTTGCGACAACCTATGAGGAGGCTACATACACCACTCGTAGTATTTTCGGAAAGCTCACCTGGCGTCACTAGAAGTATTTTGTTATTTGGAGCAGTAGACGGTGCAGTCAACAACACGAAGATATGAAAACCGACTAAAACTCACTCAAGCATTCGCTGTGATGCTGGTATACGTAACAATAGTAGGCAGCACGGCATATGCGCGAGGAACAGGCTCATCACCAAATGAATATGAGATAAAAGCCGCTTTCTTATACAATTTCGCGAGCTTTGTTGAGTGGCCATCCAAAACGCCCGCCGACAACTCGGGCGCGTTTGTCATAGGCGTCTGCGGCGACAACCCATTCGGCAACACGCTTGAAAAAACCGTCATGGGCAAAACAATTAACGGCCACAAGATCGATATCAGATATTTCAAATCCGTCCGCGATCTCAAACCTTGCCATATACTATTCGTCAGCTCATCCGAAGATAATCATTTCGACAAGATTAACGATATAGTCAGGGATTGGCACGTTCTTACCGTCGGAGATACGGACGGCTTCACGCGCAGCGGAGGAATGATTAATTTCTTTACCGAGGATAAGAAAATCAAGCTCGAGATCAACGCCGACAACGCAAGAAAATCCGGACTGAAGATTAGTTCCAAGCTGCTTAAGCTTGCTAAGATCGTGAAAGGTTAACTACACTAGAATGCGCACTTTTCGAGATATTTCAATCAAACATAAACTGACACTGGCGATAATGCTTACCAGCTCTATTGCGCTGCTTCTGGCCATCGGCTCATTTCTTGCGTATGAGCCAATCACTTTCAAGCGCGCGATGGTAAATAATCTCTCCAGCCTTGCCCAAATAGTCGGGGACAATTCCACAGCCGCGTTGATATTCTCAGACAAAAACTCCGCAGAGGAAACATTAGCGGCGCTGCGGGTGGAATCAGGCATAGTAGAGGCATGCATTTATACGCCGGACGGACGGTTATTTGCGCATTACGCTCGTCCGGGCGCTGGTCGGACCTTTCCGCCTCCCCATGCCCGCAAAAGAAATACTTACACTTTTAACGATGGATACTTGACGCTGTACAGACGAATTACTCTGGATGGAAAGAACATCGGCATTGTCTATCTGCGCTCGGACATGGAAGAGATGCATTCTCGACTGAAACGATATACAGGAATTGCGGCTATCGTCCTGCTGATGTCGTCACTCGTCGCTCTGCTGCTGTCGGCAAAGATGCAGCGGCTTATATCCAGACCCATACTGCATCTTGTCGATACGGCCAGAAGCGTTGCCACGCAAAAGAACTACTCGGTCCGAGCCACCAACCACGGACAGGACGAGATGGGACTGCTTATAGACAGTTTCAATGAAATGCTCAGCCAAATCCAGGAGAGAGGCGCTGCTCTCCAGGAAGCTCACGATGAGCTGGAACGCCGCGTCGAGCAGCGTACCGAGCAATTGCAGCTTGAAATAGCAGTTCGCAAAAATGCTGAGGTCGAACTGATTAAAGCCAAGGAAGCAGCAGAAGCAGCCAGCCAGGCTAAAAGCGAGTTCCTGGCAAATATGAGTCACGAGATCCGCACACCGATGAACGGCATAATCGGCATGACCGAGCTTGTATTGGACACGAAGTTGACGCCGGAACAGATGGAATATCTTGATGCCGTCAAATCCTCGGCGGACTCACTGCTTTCGGTCATAAACGATATACTCGACTTTTCTAAAATCGAAGCTCGAAAGCTCGACCTCGATTCGACGGACTTCAGCGTCAGAGAAAGCCTGGAAGACACAGTCAAAACACTTGCGCTTCGCGCGCACGCCAAGGGCCTTGAACTGGCCTGCCATATCGAACCGGACGTACCCGATGCGCTTGTCGGCGATCCGCTGCGCCTGCGCCAGATCGTGGTCAACCTGGTTGGTAATGCAATCAAGTTTACTCATCACGGTGAAGTAGTAGTCCATGTTAAGGCCGAATCGGTGACAAAAAAAGGAGCCAGGCTGCATATCGAGGTCAGAGATACAGGTATCGGTATTCCGGAAGCAAAACGGCGGCTGATATTTGAAGCGTTTTCGCAAGCCGATACTTCCACAACCCGCAAATATGGAGGAACAGGTCTGGGCCTCGCGATCTCATCTCAGCTTGTTCGAATGATGAACGGAGATATCTGGGTCGAAAGTGAAGTCGATAAAGGCAGCACTTTCCATTTCACTGTCCGCATGGGCCGCAGCAGCATTGACGCAAGCAAGCATTCCTGTTCAATGCCGGTGGACCTGAAAAATGTGCGCGTGCTGATAGTCGATGACAACGCCACCAACAGACGCATACTCGAAGAAGCGCTGGCAAGCTGGCAAATGGTACCGGTCTCTACTGACTGTGGGCAGGCTGCCCTTGCTGAAGTGACACACGCCAATGATGCGGGAGAGCCATACGACCTGATCCTGCTTGACGCACAGATGCCCGAAATGGACGGGTTTGCCGTGGCCGAGGGCATAAAACACGACCCGAAGACAGCCAAGGCAACCATTATGATGCTAACATCAAGCGGACAATACGGCGACGTGGCGCGTTGCAAGAGCCTGGGAGTTGCCGCTCATATGACCAAGCCGATCAGGCAATCAGAGCTTTTCGACGGCATTATGAGCGTGCTCAGCAAATCTAACACTGCTAAAAACAGAGCAGCTACGGAAAATGAAGAAACCCAAGACACAAGCTTGGAGGAAAATAATAAACCATGCAAACAGCTTCGTATTCTTCTCGCGGAGGATAATGCGGTTAACCAGAAGCTGGCAGTGAGTATACTCGAAAAGAAGGGACACATCGTCACTGTGGCAAATAATGGACGCGAAGCGCTGGACGAACTGGAGACGGAAAATTTTGATCTGGTGCTTATGGACGTTCAAATGCCGCAGATGGACGGTATAGAAGCGACCACGGCTATTCGTGAGAAAGAGAAAGCGACCGGTGCGCATATTCCGATAGTCGCAATGACAGCGCACGCGATGAAAGGCGACAAAGAGAGATGCCTTGAATCGGGCATGGACGCTTATGTGGCAAAACCTATTCAATCGAGCGAACTTTTTAATGTGCTGGAGGATATCGGCAAATATCGAGTCATGCCCAAGACATCAGAAGCTTTATCCGGCACACCGACTCTGAATATGGCCGAACTGCTCGCGCGGGTGGACGGTGATATGTCGCTGCTTAAGGAGATTATAGGGTTATTTGCGAGTGATGCTCAGTACCTGATGACAGAAATACAAAACGCTATTGCCTCTGGAGATGGGGCTGCACTTGAAAGGAGCGCTCATACACTGAAAGGCTCAGTAGGCAATTTCGCCGCAAAACCGGCATTGGATGCCGCGTTTCGACTTGAACAAATCGGGCACAGCGGAAATTTGGGCGGAGCGCTTGATGCTTATGTCACGCTGGAAGAGAAAATAGAGCAATTGAAAAAAACACTTGACGGGCTTGATATGGAGGAAGCAGCATGAGAATACTCATCGCTGAAGATGATCCCGTTTCGCGCAGGCTGCTTCAAGCGCTGCTGATAAAATGGGGATATGAAGTCATCGTGTCTTGCGATGGAGAACAAGCATGGAAGGTGCTCAGCAGTGACGACACTCCCCGGTTGGCGATTATAGACTGGATGATGCCCGGTATTGACGGCGTTCATCTCTGCCGCAGAGTGCGTGAGCGCAAAGGTGGCTCATACATCTATCTCCTTCTGCTCACAGCCAAAAGTCAGAAAGAGGACATTATTCGCGGTATCGAGGCCGGCGCAGATGACTATATTACCAAGCCATTTGATACCAATGAGCTAAATGCCAGGCTGAGAGCAGGCAAAAGAATACTCGATTTGCAGGCTGAACTAATATCGACACGCGAAACCCTTAGGCAGCAGGCCACACACGATCCACTCACCGGCCTGCCAAATCGCCTTCTCTTTGGCGACAGACTCACACAACGACTTGCACAATCACGCCGCAAAAAACAATCGACGGCTGTTATGTATATGGACCTGGACAGGTTCAAAATCATTAACGACACCCTCGGGCATAATTTCGGCGATATGCTCCTTCAGGAAGTGGCAATGCGTCTTACGGCCTGCCTGAGAGAAACAGATACTCTCGCGCGAATGGGCGGTGACGAGTTCACAATCATATTATCCGATATCGCCTCGCCGGACAATGCGACAAAGATAGCAAATAAAGTGCTGGCAGCGCTCGCAAGCCCGTTCGCCATTGAAGGACGAGAACTATTCGTTACGGCAAGCATCGGAATAAGCTTTTTTCCATCCGACGGCTCTGACGCGGAAACGCTTGTCAGGAACGCTGATACCGCAATGTATCGAGCAAAAGAACAGGGCAGGAACAACTATCACCTCTATACCGAATCCATGAACGCAGCCGCCGTGGAGTGGATGAAACTCGAAAGCAATCTGCGCAAAGCTCTTGATAACGATGAATTTCTGGTCTATTACCAGCCGAGAGTGGAAATCGAAACGGGATGCGTCATGGGCGTTGAAGCGCTTGTCCGCTGGCAGCATCCCGAATATGGTCTAATCCAACCCGCGCAGTTCATTCCACTTGCCGAGGAGACAGGCCTCATTGCGCCAATCAGCGAATCAGTGGTTCGCAAAACTTGTGCACAGGCCAAGGAATGGCTGTCGATGGGAATTGAACCGATGACGGTCTCTGTAAACATATCTGCGCGTCAGTTCCAGCAGGACTCCCTGGTAACAATGATTACAAATGCGCTTGACGAAACCGGCTTCGACCCGCAATATCTCGAATTGGAGCTGACGGAGAGCACGCTGATGCAGGACCCGGACACAGCCATCGCAATCCTGCTCAAGCTCAAATCAATGGGCGTCCGAATCTCAGTCGATGATTTCGGAACGGGCTATTCATCGCTGAGCTACCTGAAGCGGTTCCCAATAAATGCGGTTAAGATCGATCGTTCGTTCATTCGCGATATCAACTCCAACCCCGACGACGCCGCAATCGCAGGCGCTGTGGTAGCTATGGCGCACAGCCTGAAGCTGACGGTCATTGCCGAAGGCGTAGAGACCTTGGAGCAGTTGGAATTTCTGCGGACTCTCAAATGTGATGAGATGCAGGGCTACTTTATTACCCCTCCGGTCCCGGCCGACGAACTGACCCAGATCGTGATGGACACAGGCGTCAAAAGGGCTGCATAAGCTCCAAGACGGCAGCATATGCCTTGCTTGGGACTACAATAGTGGAAAGTATCGCGGAGACGCAAATTTGACGTAAGGCCTGCGCATCCGCGATTGCGAGGAAAAAGGAATCCAATACTTGAGTTTCCAAACCTTGGTCTCTGTCAGACCGAGGAATAATCCATTTCCGCTTATTGCAACTTGCTTAACCACACTTCGACTAAGATACAGGCGCCACGTTCTTCGCTTGAAGACCCTTTGGAGTGTCCATCAGCTCAAACTCCACATCCTGACCCGGTGCGAGGCTTTTGTAGCCGTCTTTCACTATCTCCGAATAATGTACAAAGATATCTTTGCCTGCCATGGGATCATCTTCAGTCTGAATGAAACCATAGCCCTTTGCGTCACTAAACCACTTCACCTTTCCTATTGCCATACTTTCCTCCTGCAAAAAACACTTCACCACACGAAGCAAGCTTTCTGCATCGTGGAGGAATTATATCACACGAAACTTACCCAGTCAACTATTTAGAGAATAAATATAGCATAATTGGCTCATCAACCCGATATAAGGCAATATCGTTCAAACTTTGTGCACGTTGCATGGCCCTGAATACAAAAACCAGGCAGCCATCAAGAGTTAGATTTGAATCTTTATTATTAACTTGGCTGCATCTGTCAAACCGGAATCAATAATCAAAGCCTTGTTTAACTCTATCTGAGCCTCATTCTGCTTGCCGGCACTGTAATATGCCGCCCCGAGGTGGTATCGCAGTTCCGCGAAATCCGGTTCCAGCTTGACAGCACGTTTTAATGTATGAATTGCTGTGGCATACTGCCCCATTTTGTATTGACTCCAGCCAAGACTGTCAATTATATTTCCATCATTCGGAGCGAGCATAGCAGCCCGTCTTGTAAGTCTTAGAGCCTCTTTCAGCTTGATTCCGCTGTCTGCGTAGAAGTAGCCAAGATCATTCAGCAGTTGAGGACTGTTAGGAGCCAATGCTAAGGCGGACTTATATAAGCTCTCGGCTTTCGGCAGGTCCGGCACCTTCTGATACACCATTCCCAGTTTTACATATACCGAGGCCAATTCCTCACGCGTGAGCTTGCGCTCCAGCCTGCCTGTTTTTATTCGGACCAGCAGCACATCGCCGATACGCGCGGCATCTTTGTAGCGCTCTTTTTCACAGAGTAAATCGACCGAGGAGGTGTAGATTTCGAATCGAGAAGGTTCGGCTTTTACAGCGGCAAAAAGTTCATCTGCCGCTGCATGGGGTTTATTATCATTAAGCAGACCGGCTGCTTTGGACAGACGCGATATACCACGATCAGCGCAGCCTCCGATCAGGAATATAACAAGGCAAAGGAGTATTGTCTTAGTGCGAAGCAAGCTGGCTCCAGGACGCGCAAAGCAGAGAGTCTATTTCATCGACCGTGGTTGTCGCGACACCGACTTTCCGCACGACCGCGCCTCCTGCGCAGTTGGCAATCGCACCGGACCCTGCCAGGTCCAAGCCGGAAGTAAGCGCAAGGGTGAGAGCGCTCACTGCCGCATCCCCTGCCCCGGCCTCATCGTAAACCTCGCTCTTTATGGCGGAGACATGGCTCATCTCGCCCGACTCCGAGAATGCGGCAAGACCCTGTGCGCCCAGGGTTATAACCAGTTCCCGACACCCGGTGGAACGCAGTATCTTTCGGCCTGCCTTATCTACATCGGCCAGATCCTCTACTTCTATACCAGACGCGGCGCCTGCCTCAGGCCGGTTCATAGTAATGAGATCGATACCTGCAAAATGAGTTAGATTGCGCGGTTTGGCATTTGAGACCGAGATTTTTCCGTGCTCGCCGGCGATACGTACGGCTGCGCGTATAGTATCTGTAATCACGACGCCCTTGTCATAATCGGAAAGCAGGATCGCGTCAATATCGGACGCGACGCTCTCCAAAAATTCGACAATCCGTTTGACAAGGCTCGCGGAAATTTTGCGCTTGTCCTCCCAATCCACACGCACTACCTGCGCGCGGACCGCCTGATGCCGATGCGATGCCCAGACACGAGTCTTGCGGGTGGTCGGGCGGTTCTTGTCTACAAACAGACCTGTTGTGTCTATACCGGAAGCTGAGAGTGCCGATTTGAGTTTTTCACCCGCTTCGTCATCACCCACGACTCCCAGCACACAGGCTTGAGCGCCCAGAGCGCGTATATTATTTGCAGCGTTTGCCGCGCCGCCGGGCATGCAGCTTGCGTCCTCAGCATTGACGACCATGACCGGGGCTTCGGGGGAGATACGATTGACATTTCCCCAGATATGCTCATCGAGCATCATATCGCCTATTACAAGCACACGCTTGCCAGCAAATTCTTTAAGCGCCGCGCGGCACGCGTTCAAGTCCATTATTGCCTCCGATAACTGCATTATAAGGTGACGATTCGGAGATCGTCACCTATCATTGATAACCGTATTTTAAGGTGACGTGATGGAAAACCATCAATCTATCCCGCCACTTCGCTTAGTTTTTCGACAACTCCCGCTGCAATCAGGGGGATCATAATCTCGTGGTGACCGGTTAGAGATATTCCCTCGCCGCCTATCTCACGCACACGGGCGACTATCTGCTGATTAGACCGATAATGCTGAACAAAATCCAGGTTCACGCCGGTCATCCCGCTCATATCGCATCCCATGTTAATCAGCATAGTGATTGCCTTGAGGGCAACCTCCGGCAAAACCACCGCGGAACCCAGGTTAGCAAGCACACCGCCGCCTCCAAGGTTTCTCATGGCCTCGGTAAGAATCCTGAAATCGCGCAGTGACGCAGCGCCTATCGCGCCGCCATCCGCACTCGGATGCATGTGTACTATGTCGCAGCCGATGCATGCGTGGATAGTGATGGGGACGCTGCACTCGTAAGCCGTGGCTAGCAGGCTGACTGACTTATTGGGCACGTCCATCTCAACAAGTCCCTTTCCGAGAGCTTCGCCGAATCCCAGTCCCTCGTTATTTGCATTTTTGGCGGAGCCGTTAATGAAATCGGCAGTCTCGACAGCCATACCGAACATGCCGGTGTGCATGCCGTCTACCACGTCCTCGGATGTAACCCCGAAGCGGGCAATCTCAGAATCGTGAATAGCTCCCGCGCCGTTCATACCTATTGCGGTGATAACTCCTCTGCGCATAAGATCGCACAACATAGGGCTCAGGCCGCACTTGATGACGTGAGCGCCCATTGTAATAACAACCGGTTTGCCTTTGCGGTGTGCGGCCACAATACGGTCTATCACCGTCCTAATCAAACGACCGGCAAATATGTCCGGAAGGCTTTCAAAAAACTGCGCAAGCCCAGCGCCGGGACTATGCGGCACTGCAAAGTCGTCCACATTGACCTTGCTCTTGCGATCGCAAATCGACATTGTCCGCAGGCTGCCTGGGTCCACGGCTGGATATTTCGAGCTCATCTTTTAACTCCATACACTGTCAGCACATCGTTGAGCTGGACCAGTCTCGCCATACCGCTGATTATGGCTGCGCCTGTGCTGCCGGGGAACTTCCTCCCGCCCATCACCGGCGGATACACAAGGTCGAAGCCAGTCTTATCCAAAAGCCGCGAAATGCTGGATTTCGTAAAATAAAAAATATGCTCGGCGGGCTTCAGGTGCCGCCAGTTTTCACGCTGTGCTCTGAACCGGCTGTGGCCAAGATTCGGCGTGCCGATTACGACCATGCCACCAGGCGCAAGAATTCTATTCACCTCGATCATGTGATCAGTGGGGTCGGGAACATGTTCCAATACATCCCACATGGTCACGCAGTCGAATGAGCCGTCCGTGTAATCGGCATCCTCAAGCACGCCGGTTTTAACCTCAAGACCCATCTTTCTAGCCTCTTCGGAAGCGTATGGTGAAATTTCAACGCCTGACGCGCGCCAACCCCTGGAATTCGCTGCCTCGACAAAATAACCCAGAGAGCAGCCGATATCAAGAAGCCTGCCCGGTTCTTTCATAAGCTCAATCCGGCACAAGCGGTTGTCACCGCGCTTGAGCCTGAAAGCCCTGCGGCGGCGATATAGATCGAAATATGAAGCATCGTATTGATCGGCAATTGCCTCCGGCTGCGGCCACGTGAACGCAAGGCCGCACTTCGCGCATTGATATACATCATAGCCGCCTTTGCTCACCAGGATGCTCGTGACAACACTGCCGCAAAGGTTACAAATTATGGGCTTCTGACTTTCCACTCTCAGCTTTCCACTTTCCACTCATTCAAACAACGAGTCCGGCAGGCCGGTATTATATTTGATGTTGCTCATTTCAATTGCGCCCACCAACTCACCACTGGGATTACGCATTTCCATACGTGTGGGCATCCATATGATACCGCCGATATTCTGATGATTCGTATAATTGATGGACATCACAAGCTTGCCATCACCATCATACTTCTCTAGGCGCGTAATGAAAAGATTCTTGGCATCCAGCCATATGAACGAGTAAGGTTCGGAATTGGGCCACTGCAACTTCAGCTTGATCTGCCCGCTATTTGCCGCCGGAGGATCATCCACCACGCTGACAGTGCGCCCGCGCCATATTGACGAGGTCACCAATCCCATATCCAGAGCATCCTGCAGCTTGGCGGGATTGTGCGAATAGTCGCTTCTTTTATTGATCCTGACCGCAGATGCCCGAAACACCTTGACAAAACCGTTGATGATGTATTCGAACTTGACCATACCCAGCTTGCCTTCAATGCGCATCTTGTCGGGCAAACGCATTGATATGGACGCATTCTTAAACTCATAGACCGTAGTGTAGTTGGAATCCATCTTACTCAGGGCATCTTTGTTCTTTTCCACAACCGTTACGACGAAAGAGATATCCGTCAGTTTCTTTGTGCTCTCTTCAATGCGCGCTTTCAAGGCATCTGCCGGAGAAACATCGCAATAAGCAGCGGTATTCAGCATCAGGATGATGCCTAATATAATAAGAAGTAAAAAACGCTTCATATAAATCCTCATAGACTTCCGACTGACCAACAGATGGAATAATATCATTTCTAAAAGACGAAAGTCCAGCGGATGTACGGCCCACCGTATTTGTGCCCTGCGCATTTCCCCGCAAACTGAAGGAAATCCGGCAAGTAACGGCGAAACAGCAACCAGAAATTGAACCGGCAAAACACATACGAAAAGATGCGCATACTTATCATTGATCTCTTGAATATTGGCGACCTGCTGTTCATATCACCGGCGCTGCGATGTTTACGGGCTGCTTATCCGAAAGCGCAGATAGACGCGCTGGTCACAATGCAATTTCAGGAAGTTTTAAGTGATAACCCGAACATTGACCGCATTATTGGAATGGACAAATTCGGCTATCATAAATCCGCACGCCACTTTTTGGAGTTGACAAACGAACTGCGCGCCTCCGGCTATGACATGGCAATCGACTTCCATGGATGCTCCAAATCAATGCTGCTGGCTCTGATGAGCGGTGCAAAAAGAAGAGTCGGCATGGCTGCCGACAGTTGCCGCATATTTTATCATCAGCCCGTAAAACAGCTCACTAGTGTCCACCGTGTTGAATCATATCTCGATATGATCCGCAAATTGAATATCCCGGCAGTTGACTGCGGCGGCATGGAAATGCATATCAGCGCACAATCACAAGAGAGCGCAGATAAAAAATGGGACGAAGCCGGAATATCGACAGACTCTCCAGTGATCGGACTCAACCCCGGCGCACGCGTGCAGCAAAGACAATGGCCTGCAGTGAAATGGATCGAGCTTACCGATATGCTCTATGCCTCCGGCCTTAAATGCGTTCTGTTTGGTGGACCAGGTGACGTTGATATAGCAACCGAAATATCGACAAACACAAAACGCCCATTATCGGTCTTTGCAGGCAAACTAACACTTCAGGAACTGGCGGCAATGATCGCTAAATGCGCAGTGTTCGTAACCGGTGACACAGGTCCCATGCACATAGCGGCTGCCTATAAAATTCCCACAGTGGCTCTTTTCGGCCCGGCTGACCCAAACATTACAGGGCCATATAAGGTTCGAAACATCGTATGCAAATCCGATGACCCATGTCCGGGCTGCCTACAACACTCCACGGACGCGCGACTGCACACGTGCATGAACTCGATAAACGCCGAAGAAGTAACTGACTCAATAAAAACTCTCCTGCTCTGAACATGTTTTCTCAAGCTTTTCTCTTGTCCTGAATTATTCGCATAAATGCAATAAGCGCAGATTCTGCCAAGCGAGAATAGTTTCTGACATCAAATGGCCTGAGCCGGATGGCACGAAACAGGAGAGACAAAGCCACAAAAAAACCTTGGTGCTTGCACTCCCATTTCGACAGCCTCTGTATTCTATAGCACAAAGCAGACTTTACCAGTCCTGATGATTTGAGAGCCCGTCTGCGAGACCACTTCATGATCGTTTCCATGACTTGCATATCTGCCCGCCTGCAAGTGAGAAACTTGCCGGTCATTTGCTTGGGATGCGTCCGATATAAGATCAGAGGCATGTCGTCGGACCAGAACCCATACTTGTATGCAACCCTGATCCACATTTCCCAGTCTTCCGCCCCACACAAGGTTTCATTGAACCCGCCGACATCGGCAATCGCATCACGCCTGAGCATAACTGCAGATGGCGACTTGATGATATTGCCTCCCAAAAGTCGTTTGAAAAGATCAACGGGTAATTTCTTGGGAGAACGTTGGTAATTGAGCGGATGAAGGTCCTGATCGACTAATGTATAGTGGCAAAACGCGAGACCAACCTCGGGGTGTTCTTCCATGGCACGAACCTGAGATTCGAGTTTGCCCGGCAGCCAAAGGTCATCGTCATCAAGAAATGCCACATAGCGCCCGCGACTGGCTTTGATCCCTGTGTTTTTTGTGGCAGCACAACCGCGCTGCGCGGCATCGTGGACTATCAGTCTTGTGTTCCTGCCCAGATCATATTGCCGCGTATACTCGTCACCTGAACCGTCGTCAACAACAATAACCTCGTAGTCTGTAAAAGTTTGCTCATAAACACTGTGCAGCGCCTGGTTTAAATAGGCAGGTCGCTTATATGCGGAGATCACGACAGAAACCATCGGCTCCTTACCATTATCAATGCATGCCATCCCTCTATCTCCCATTTATCACATCCCGATATATTGCCAGCAAACTCTCGGCGGCCTTTGCGGGAGTAAACTCCCTGCGCACTCTATCGGCAACTATATCCGCTTTCACCTTCCACTGGGTCTTATTTTGCAAGACTGAGAGCACAGATGTCGACAGCAATCCGGAATGTGTCTGTCGTGGACACTTGCCGTGATCACCAAAGAGCAGATCATAGGCCATGTCAAAATTATCCGGTTCAACCAGCCCAACAAATCCGGTCCGCCCCGCTGCCACCAAGGGTGTACCGTGCGCCAGAATTTCCATTGCTGTAGTGGCAGTCGCCACAGCAATATCAGCCAATTTGAACAGCCTCGATACATCCAGGCGTGATGGCTGCACACTTATAATTTGCCCATATTGCTTGTTAAATGTCGCGGCACTCTCGAC
This sequence comes from Armatimonadota bacterium, assembly GCA_039679645.1. NCBI lineage: Bacteria > Bacillati > Armatimonadota > Armatimonadota bacterium. The sequence continues at coordinate 36,126 of JBDKUO010000017.1, read as the reverse complement.
AATGCGATCGTACGCCGGGCCGCCGCCTATGATGAGAAGTCTTGCTTCAGGCACACGCTGCATTATATCGGGCATTGCCTTTATCAACTCAAGGGCGACCCTCGCCTTTCGATTCGTAAACCTGCTCACATGCAGGATTAGCTTTGTATCAGATGGCAGACTAAAATCGCTGTGTAAATCGCATTTCGCATCGCCACTTTGCGCAGGATCGATTGGTATGAAACTGCGTGAAATATGATCCCGAGGTATACCAAGCATTCCGGCTATACCTCGCATATCAGCTCCACTCAAAGCAATAACACGCCTGCTCCAAGACTTGTAGAAAACTCGCTTTAAAAAATGCCTTGGTCCGTGAACAGTAAGAACATAAGGAATGCCGGTATTTTGAGATATGATGTGCGCCACTCGCCCACTGTTGTAGTTGTGCCCGTTAATTACATCGAATCCGCGCTCAGCCACCTGCCGTGACAAAGCCGGCATATTCTCTGGAGTGAAGGACGCTCTTATGACGTCGATGCCACACTCATGCAGCAAATCCTCAACGGGGCCGCCCTGGGACAAAACAGTTACCTGATGTCCCATTTTTGCCATAGCCTTTGAGACCCTGACGACATACGATTCAACTCCACCATAGTCAAGGTTCATAACGACATGCAAGACTCTCATAGTATGCCTACTCTAGCCAGCCTGCCACTGCGCCGATAACATCCTCAGCGGTTATGGCCTGCATGCAGTCAACATTCTTGCAAATCGGGTGTCTGCGGCATGGGCTGCACGGAAAAACCTTGGCGACCCATATAAAATTAGCCTTCTTTTGAAAACAGCGCCATGCGCTCGCACCGAAAAGACCCACTGTAGGCCTGTCCAGCGCAACCGACATGTGCAGTAGTCCCGTGTCCACGCCTATTACAGCGGCGCATTTCTCCATAAGCGCTCCGGCCTGCTTAAGCGTGGTCCGGCCGGCGCTGATAACCGGTTTGCACTCAGACCCATCAACGATCTTTCCGGCAAGCGGTATATCCGCCTTGGAACCCAGGATCAACGACCGAACTCCATAACGACTCCACAAAAGATCGGCAACCTGAGACCAGCCTTCGGGTGTCCAGTGTTTGTTGACCCATGTAGTGGCCGGGCAAAACGCAACGACCTTTTCGCCGTTAAGATCATTACTGCCAAAGAAATCGTTCGCAAACGCGCGATCATCATCACCGACAGGCATGTACATGGCTGTATTAGTCGAATGCACGTCTATCTTCTTGAGCAGATCGAGATTGCGCTGCTGGGCATTCACGTCATCACCCCCGGGATCGTATCTCTCATTATAGAGATATACGCTGCCCTCCGCGCCGTCCGCAAAACCAATCCGCCTCTTAGCACCGGAGACCAGACACACCCCCGCGCTGCGAAGCAGACCCTGAAGGTCAACACAAACATCGAAATTGCGGGCCTTGAGTTCCCTGCTCAAACCTGAAATTGATTTTATAAAACGCCAGGCGCCGCTGACCGGGCCGGAACCCTTTGTGCGCTCCCAGACAATCACTTCGTCCAGGTAAGGATTGCCGAGCACGATATCGGCGGACTTTCGTTCTACGACCCAGGCGATATGACTATCGGGATACGCATCGCGCAGCGCACGTGCGGCGGGGGTCGCCATCAGCACATCGCCTATGGCGCTCAGTTTCACAATCAAAATTCTTTTTGGCGCATCAGCGGGCATTCGGCGACTCCTCTCCAGCCATAGTAGCAGCAGTTGAAACTGGCGGCGAAAGCTTCCAGCGGTCGTGAAGCCAGAGCCACTGCGACGGATTCGAACGCACCTCACGCTCGATGGCGGCATTGACCAGCCCAGTCAGATTATGAACATCACGGTCATGGTCACCGCTGGGAGCAAACTCTATACGAGGATAGACTTTTGCAAGATATCTGCCGCCCTTAACCCTGCGCGCAAACACAGGCACAATCGGCGCGCCTGACTTCAACGATAAGACCGCAGTTCCGGCGGCGGTCTTAGACGGCCTGCCGAAAAAATCCACAAATATGCCGTCGGCATCATTCTGATCTGGCAGAATTCCTAAAATCTCATTATTTTTAAGCGCCCTGAATGCGCCTATTATCGGCTGGTCGCGGTCAAAGACACGATAGCCGCCATCCTCGCGGATGCGTTCGGTTATACCTGTCATGCCGGGGTCATCGCTGTCGCGCGCAATGACGTTTACCTTGTAGCCCATTATAACCAGCTTTCGAGCCAGAAGCTCCCAGTTGCCGTAGTGGGCGGTAAGGACTATTAAACCCTTGCCCTCAGATAGAGCCGAACTTATGTGCTCGCCATTCTGAATATCAACCATTGAGTCTATTTGCTCTCGGCTGCAAGAAATCAGATAGAAGAACTCGACCGCCGCCTGTGAGAAGTGTTTGAACACCTCTTTAGCTATAACGTGAATCTCATCATCGCTCTTCTTGCCTGCGTAAACGCTTCTGAGGTTTTTCAGGGCAACATTTCGATATCGGCTCGAAAGATGATAAAATGCCGAGCCGAGAGTCTGCCCGATAAACCTGACCGACCACGGTCTTAGAAGCCCCGCAGTTTTGGCCATACACCAGAATGTGATGCGGCCTATAAGCTTAATCAGCCGCTTCTTAGGTGGGAGATTGCGTATTCTTGTTGTTGATCCGTTGTGCAAAACTACTTTTATCCTCAACTTCGAGTCTGATCACAAGTGTATATGTATGCTCAATTGAAAAATGATTGCCGAGCCGTGCTATGTCTTTCTGCGTGGTTACAACAACCTCGGCTCCTGACGAAAGCTTCTCACTCTCGATAAGAGATATATCTTCCTGCAAGTATTCATGATGATCCGAAAAGACCATTTGCCTGGCAACCACCGCGCCAAGCGAGACGAGCATATCCATAAATGACTGCGGCTTGCCTATACCGCAAAACGCCAGAACTCTGCGGTCTTTTATCCAGTCCAAGTCGAGCGGCTGGCCGTCCGAGACACGGATAAACCTCTCCGGCTTGCGCTCGCAGCGGTATATTTCGACCCTGGGCGCAACACGCTTAATGCGCTTCTCGACAGATTCAATTTCCGCCTTGCCATCAGTATTCAGCAGCACAATTCCTGCACGCCTGAGGCCATTTGCTGGCTCGCGCAGGTCGCCCATAGGCATCACAAACCCGCTGCCGAATGGCCGCGCCGCGCTCATTACTACTATATCAAGATCGCGATAAAGCTGCCAATACTGCAAACCGTCATCAAGCACGATTATATCCGGCTTAAACTTTTCGCACGCCAGATTCCCGCTCAGTCTCCTGTCCTTGCCGACGACTACAGGCACGCCCGGCAGGCTCTGTGCAAGCAGAACGGGCTCATCGCCGGCTTCTGCCGAGTCGATCAACACTTGCTCGCCGTCCGAAACAGCTACAGCGTCCTCCGCTGAACCGCCATGTCCTCGCGAAAGGACAACTACTTTCTTGCCGCTTTGGACGAGCAGACGGCAGATGGTCTGCACGGCAGGCGTCTTGCCTGTGCCGCCGAATGTCAGGTTGCCGACGCTTATTATCGGAACACTCAGCTTATATCTCTGCTTAAGCCCTACCGAATATAGTCCGAGATAAACAGCCAAGCCTGCTCGATATATTAGCGAGAGCGGCCAGAGGGCGCATCGGATCAGCCAAGATGCCGCACCTCTATCCTCGCCGAGTATTACACGTTCTATATAGCGGCTACTCATGATTATACAGCCGAACAAGCGCTTCGGCGGTGCGGCGCGACGCACCCTGATTTGCCTGCATCATCTGATCACAGCGGACCTTTATATCATCCAGAAGAGCATAATCGCCCAGCATAGCGACTATTTGTTCGCCGAGATGATAGCCGTCGGCAATTTCAAACCCTACTCCGGCTGCCTTTGCCTGGCTGACCAGGTCTTTCGCCTTGAACGTATACGGCCCGAAAAACACCGGCTTTCCCTGAGATATCGGCTGGAGAATACTGTGACAGCCGCGCGGAATCAAGCTCCCGCCTACAAAGCTCACGTCCGAAATAGAATATACTCGCGCCAGCTCACCGAAAGTGTCCAGTATGACGATATCTTCGTCACCCGAGATGCTTGCTGGCTCGCTCCGCCAGCCGCACTTCAGACCCATATCACTAGCAATTGAAATAATCTCATCGCGGCGCTCTATCTGCCTGGGAGCTATAATCAGCCGCAGGCTCGGATGAGCTTTCCTTGCTGCAACAAACGCTTCCATAACAGGCGCATCCTCGCCCGGATTGGTGCTTCCAGCCACAAATACTCTCGACCCGGCGGGGAACTTATATCGCGCCCAGATTTCGTCCTTTTCCGAATCGCTTAACAGTTCAGACGACTGGTCAGCCTTGCAGTTTCCCGTCACCATCACTCTCGCTCTGTCAGCACCCAACGCGATAACCCGGTCGGCATCAGCCTGAGACTGCATGCAAAAGAGGTCGATATTTGACATAGTCCATTTATACAGCCACGGGATCTTTTTCGCGCCGGATATGGTCTTATCTGAGATTGTCCCGTTGATCATGGCTGTCTTCACGCCCTTTTTACGCGCAATATGGCGGAAGTTGGGCCAGATTTCAGTATCCGTGCTCGCAAAAACTTTCGGGCGAACCCTGTTTATAGATCGAGACACAAACGGCGCCAGGTCGAACGGGTAATAAAAAAACGCATCGGCATCTTTAATCGATTTGCGCGCCATCTCCTGGCCGGTCTCGGTTGTGGTCGAAACAACCACGGCTGCATCCGGCAGCATCTGTTTGAGCTCACTCACAACTGCCGCGCTCGCGACCGATTCACCAACCGATACGGCATGAATCCATATTTTGTCTTTGCCGCCGATCTCATCTGGAAGCTTCACGCTGCCCATCTGCTGACGCCACGATTTTCGCGACTTGCCCGAGATGAATATGCGATACAAAATAAACACCGCAATCAGCGGTGATAAGATCAACAGAGCCAGGTTATATAAATAGTAAGTCATATAGGTTTGATGGTTCAGAATTTCATTTCCAATCATATTTTTTCCTACGACTAAACCCGTATTATGCGCTTCCCGCATAATACGGGTCTCCGAGAGCATTATTCACGCTCCTCGTGAATAATGCGGGTAAAGTCACGGCTGCAAAAACACAAAGTGTCCCTTCGGACACTAAAATCCCAGTTGGCGCAGGCCGACTTCGTGTTGTTGTTGCCGCGGTTTTAACCGCAACGCAAGTCACATATGCGCCAAAATCTCATTTGCCCGGTCTTCGGCACTGTTAATTGCCTTTTCGATCATCTCGGCGGCTTTGGACTCATCCATATTTTCCGGAACATACATCGGGTCGCCGAACGCTATCACAGCGCGCGAAAAAGGCATCGGCACCATATGTGAATCCCATGAGTGCAGCCTCTTACATGGCTTGCAAGCAACACCAACCGGAAGAACCGGGCAACCGGAACGCTTAGCCATATACACAGTGCCCTGCTGGACTTTCTTAGGCGGCCCTTTGGGACCGTCGGGTGTATAGGCAAGCACTTTGCCCTCCTTAAGACACCTTATGGCCTCCAAAAGCACCCTCACTGCATGCCTTCCGCTGGACCCGCGAATGGTCTTGAACCCTCGCAGTCGCAGGATGCCGTTTTGCAGTTCGCCGTCCTTTGAGACCGACGCAATCGAGCAAAACCCCATATGACGGCAATAGTAGATCGGCAGTATCGTCACGCCATGCCATGGCAAAATCAGGCCACCCTTGCCGTCATCCCTGATCTTTATGAGCTTATCCCAGCCGTCGATCTTGAACCGGACTGTCATGGCGATGACGGTAGATATGAGCCAGAGCAGCCATATGACGGCGGCGCGCTTGATCCGCTCCAGAAGGCTCTCTTTCTCACCGCTCATTTGGCACCCTGAGTGCGAAACTGGGTCTTGTAAAGCTGCTCAAAAAGACCACCGGCGGTCATCAGCTCATCAAAAGTGCCTGACTCGGTCACCCGGCCTCTATCCATCACGAATATCTTATTAGCATTCTTAACGGTCGAGAGCCTGTGAGCAATCACTAATGTCGAGCGGCCTTTCATAAGGCGGTCAAGCGCTTCCTGAACGATCCCTTCGGATGCAGCATCGAGAGACGATGTCGCCTCGTCTAGTATGAGAATTTTCGGGTTCTTGAGCAGTGCGCGCGCGATGGAAATCCTCTGGCGCTGTCCGCCGGAAAGGCCTACTCCGCCCTCGCCCAGCTCGGTTTCATAACCATTCGGACACTCCATAATAAAATCATTAGCGTTGGCAGCCTTGGCGGCTTCGATAACCTCTGAAATGTTTGTGCCGGGCCTGCCGTAAGATATGTTCTCCGCAATTGTACCGCTGAAGAGGATCGTCTCCTGCGGAACCATTGCCATATGTTCACGCAGGCTCCTGGTGTTGATCTGGCGAATGTCGTGACCTTCGATCAGGATGCGGCCTTTATCGACATCGTAAAAACGCAGTATAAGGTCCGCAATAGTCGATTTTCCTGCGCCGCTCGGCCCTACTATCGCGACCACCTCGCCCGGGTCAATATTAAAAGAGAGTTCCTGGATAACCGGCTCGCCGCGATTGTATTCAAAGCTGATATTCTCGCACTCAACTTGGCCCTGGACGTCTTTCAGGACAATTGCGTCAGGCGCATCAGGCAAATCCGAGGTAGTATCGAGTATCTCAAATACGCGCTCGCCCGCTGCAAGAGTCTGCTGGTACAGTGAACCCAGGCGACCGAACTGCTTGGCGGAACCTGCGACGTAAAACGCAAGCACCATAAACTCCGCAAGGTCTGGAAATGCAATTGCTTGCGAAACCAGCATTCGCCCGCCGATTATCATAAGCAGAGCCGCAGCGACTGAACCCATCAACTCGACAATCGGCGCCACCAGAGCGTTGCGCCGCCAGTATCGCAGGGTGGCAATCAGGCTGTTGTTATTTGTCTTGTTAAAACGCTTGACCTCGTAGTCTTCCATCCCGAACGCTTTTATTATGCGCACGCCATGGATGGATTCCTCAATGGCCGAGCTTACGTCCGCGAATGTGGACTGAGTAGCGGTCGTCAGCGGCCTGATTTTCCTTGTCAGCTTGTCAATGGCAAAACCCATCAACGGAACGAACAATATCGTACATAGTGTGAGCTGCCAACTGATAAGCGCCATCTTTCCCAGCCCGCCGACAACCATCAATGGACCGTCTATCGCCTGAACCACTATTGTGCTTGAGTTTTGGATAAGCGCAACATCGACACTCATTCGGGACATAATGTCCCCTATTCTGCTTCTGTGAAAAAACCGCAGCGGAAGTGTCTGCAGGTGCGCATAGACATCCGCCCTGACATCAGTGCCGATACGGCTGGTGACGGAAGCTATCAGATAATTGTTAAGAAAGGTGAATGCTGACTTGGGTATGTTGATCAGCACCATCAGGCCCGCCGCTATCATCATCAGCGCCGCCGGAGCCTGCTTTGCCGCAAACAAACCATGGCTGATGCCGAATTTCACAATAGCATAACCTGTAACAGGCTCATTACTCGCAACGGCGGTAAAGTACTTGATCAGAGTCGCCATAAAAAGCGTGCATCCGGTCATCAAAAGCCCACACACAAGAGATGTGATCATACGGCCTTTGTGAGCCATAACATATCCAAGAAGGCGTTTTTGAGAACTCACATTTACCTGCCTAAAATCCACAAGATCGGCATATCACTTGATGAATATGCCAGAATGGCATAAAGCGACGACGCCAATGCAGTTACAAGAGCGCTTCGATGCTCATTATTAACAACGATCTGTCTGATTGAGAATTCGCCATGGCCCGCTAGAGAGCGCGGCAATGAGATAAGCCTTGGAATAGACTTACAGTATTCATTGAAATCTTCGCCGAACTTATCGGCAAGCAGCCTCTCCTCATAAGAGATTGCGCCGCCGTGAAAGAGCCAGAACAGAATCGGCCCTGCAATCCAGACTATGGGCTGATTACACATCAAAAAGTAGCCAAGGCTGATAAAGAAACTGCCGATATAAAGCGGATTGCGGCAAATTGCAAACGGCCCGGCGGTTATCAGCCTCGACATCTTACTGAGATATCCGGATGCCCAAATGCGAATCAGCTCACCGACAATAACAAACGGCAAGCCTATCCAGAAACTCTTCAGAGTCGGCTTGGCGACCAGCAGAATAATAACAGATGCGACCAACAGAAAGGATGTTCTCCTTCTGAAGAGAAAATATACCAGCTTTTCTATTTCAATCCTCCCATTTCAAGCAGCAAGTGTGCTGCACGAACAAGGGCACCCGGCTCACCAAGCGCCCGCTTTACTTCAAGCAGGCCTGCTTTCATTTTAGCATTGTCCTGCAGTAGATCAATCGCAATATCCGACACCGCCTCGGGTGTCGCTTGTTCATTGATTAGTTCCGGGCAAATGCCGCGGTCGGCTATGATATTCGGAAGACCTATATAATCCTCCAACACCGCTTTTCTGAACAAGAACTCGAAGCGCATAATCGGTGATCCACGATATATGATGACCATTGGAGTGCCGAGAATCGCTGCTTCTAGTGTAGCTGTCCCGGACTTAGATATCAAGAGGTCGGCATGAGCCATGCAATCATATGTGCGTCCCTCGATGACTCGGATCATCGGCAAATTATCTTTTTCAGAGGCATCAGCGATACTTCTTCGAATCCGGTCGGCTCTGCCCGCAGCACCGATTATAAACTGCGCTCCACTAAGCTGCCTATCGATTATGCGGGCACACTCGATCATTACAGGCATGTGTTCGCTGATCTCATGCGCACGGCTCCCGGGCAGCATGCCGATCGTGGGAAGCGAATCGGACAAACCGAACTCACGTATAAAAGCTCCCTTATCGCATGAGGGTTTTACAATATCTATGAGCGGATGGCCGACAAACCTGGCATCGACACCCGCCGCCGAAAGCAATTCTTCAGACCATGGAAAAGGAGTGATGACTTTGCCGCCGCATGCTATCAGCTTAGCAGCGTTCTTGGGTTGTCTTCTCCACGATGACGGCGGAAAGTAATACACTACCGGAATGCCGTTCTTGCGTGCAATCTGAGCCAGCCTGATATTGAATGCGCCAAAGTCGATGGGCACAAACAAATCAGGCCGCCGCCGGAGCAGTTGAGCACGAAGCCTGAAATACTTTGCTGCCACGGATGGAAGCGACTTTATGGTCTCCGATATGCCGATAGTGCCTCCGCCCGTCATATCGACAGTAACATCAACACCGGCCTTGCGCATGCTCGGACCACCGGCGCCCCACACTTTCAGGTCACTTCGCATCTTATGCAGTTCGGCGGCCAAACGGCCGCCGTACATGTCGCCGGATGCCTCACCGGCCGATATGGCAATCGAGTATGACACTATTAGAACCTGGGCGCTTCCAACTGCCGCCCCGCATAACCTTTTCTAATGCTGCGGATGAAGCTGAGCAGATATTCAAGCTCGGGACTCGGCTCGACCTCGCGTTCGATAGCTTCCAGCGCCTGCGTGGTGTTCAGGTTCGACCTGTAGAGCAGCTTATATGCCATTCTAATGCCGGCTCGCTCCTGAGGCCCCACACCGTTGCGGCGCAGGCCGATCTTGTTGAGGTCGTATACTCTCGTGGGTCTGCCTTCGACCATCGCGAACGGCGGCACATCCTGCAGTATCTTCGAGAAGCCGCCGATCATAGCCAGCTTGCCGATGCGAACGTTCTGATGAACGCCCACTATCCCGCCAAACACGACCTTGTCCTCAACAACGACATGCCCGCTGATACCGACGGTGTTGGCCATGGTAATACAGTTTCCGAGAGTGCAATTATGACCCACATGGCAATACGCCATAAGCATATTGTTGTCGCCTATGGTTGTGGCGTTGCCCTCGCCGCTGGCTCTATGGAGAGTGACACATTCCCTGATGATGTTGTTGTCACCAATCTTCAGATAGGTCGGCTCGCCTTTGAACTTATAGTCCTGCGGCGCACCGCCTAAAACTGCTCCACTTAAGACTGTGCAATTCTGTCCGATGGTCGTGTTGGTCTCAATGACTACATGCGCAGCCAGTCTGGTACCATCACCGATGCGGACATTCTTGCCGATTATGCAGTATGGCCCGATCTCGACACCCTCGCCTATCTCGGCAGACGAGTCAATAATCGCGCTCGGGTGTATTTCAGTCACCTTGTCCATATTATTCATCACTGCGCCGAGCTCCGTTTTCTTTTGTCTCGGCAGCATCGCCGGTCAGTTTTCGCCTTTTATTTCGATCTACAAGTGCGAAAATAAATTCGCCTTCCGCCGCGACTTCATTGTCGATGCGCGCAACTGCTTTTACTTTACCGATATTTCCTCTGCTTGCGATCATATCCACGTCGGTTACCAGAGTATCGCCCGGCAGCACCGGTTTTCGGAACCTGACCTTGTCCATTCCGCCGAAGTATGCAAGTTTGCCCTCGTTGCCGGTCATCGAGAGCAGCAGCACTCCGGCAACCTGCGCCATGGCCTCACAGACCAAAACCCCCGGCATAACCGCATGCCCCGGAAAGTGCCCCTCAAAAAACTCCTCGTTTATGGTCACGTTCTTATAGCCACGACAGCTCTTCTCCGGCACCAACTCCAGTATCCTGTCGACAAGCAGGAATGGATACCTGTGAGGCAGCACATCCCTTATCTGTTCTACATCAAGCATCTTTCTTCGCCTACTCCAATCTCACAATTTTGCAACTCACAAACCATGCGCTCCACTGCCTTCGCGAACTCGACATTAAGCGTGTGACCAGACTTAACGGCCAATATCTCAGCCTGCAGAACGCCGCCTGCGAGATACAGGTCACCTATCATATCCATAACCTTATGTCTGACCAGTTCGTCGGCAAAGCGCAAATCTGAACTCATATGATCCTGCCATATGACAATCACATTATCGATGCTGCCGCCCTGAGAAAGCCCCTCATTGAGCAGAGCCGCAACCTCTTCGTATAAAACGAATGTCCTTGCAGGAGCAATATCTTCGCCAAAATCGGTCTCACCAAGCACGTATTCAGCCGTTTGCGAGCCTATCATCGGGTGATCATAATTGAGCACATATGTAATGCTGAGCCTCGGCGCAGGCACAGCCAGTATGAACGAACCGTTCTGTCGCACGCACATAGGTTCCGTAAGCTCAATCGACTTGCGCTTTGTGCCCAGTTCCACCACGCCCGCGGCTTCAATCGCCTCGGAATATACAAGTGCGCTGCCGTCCAATGCGGGCAGTTCGGGACCGAGAACCTCGATTATCGCGTTGTCTATACCCTCGCCGCTCAGGGCAGCCATAAGGTGCTCGATGGTGCGAAAAGAAGTGCCGTTTTTGCCAATGGTGGTCCCCCGCGACGTGTCGATTACACTAGAAGCCAGAGCACGCACGATGTTGTTCTCACCATCGCAAAAGACAATTCCAAGGTCCTCGCCGGCAGGGTGAATAAATACGGATGTCTGACCGCCGCTGTGCAGACCGGTGCCGGACAGCCGAACGCTCTCGGCAATAGTCGTCTGATTGGAGGTAAAAACCGAGCGTTTGCCTCGCTGAGTCCCGTCAGCCATATCAATCTTCAGCATATTCATCTGCAACTCATTCTCCACCGAGCCTTGCGACCTCTTTCTCCAGATCACGAAGTCTCGCCAAAATCTCCGGCAGACGCAGCCTTGCAGCCTGCGCCCTCATCTCGGCACGGTGCTCTCTGGCCGGGAAACCCGACACGACCGCGCCCTTCTCTATATCGCCTATCACACCCGCACGCGCGGCGACCGTCACGCCGTCCGCAATACGGACATGGTCTTTTATGCCGACCTGAGCAGCCACAACTACGCCGCTGCCGATCTCAACGCTGCCCGCTACGCCGCTCTGCGCGACAATTATACAGTGCGAGCCGACCTTTACGTTGTGCGCAACATGCACCAGGTTGTCGATCTTCGTTCCGCTACCTATGACCGTAGCGCCGGTCTTCGCGCGGTCGACAGTAGAGTTCGCGCCTATTTCGACGTCATCACCAATCTCGACCGTCCCGATATGCGGAAACTTCATCAGCCCCTGCGGAGACGGCTTATACCCGAATCCGTCGGCGCCTATCACTACGCCTGCGTGCAATATTACATGTTTGCCAAGCTTACACTTCGGATAAACAACCACTCCGGGATAAAGCACGCATCCTTCACCTATCGCAACATCGCGACCGACATATACGCCCGGATACAAAACACATCCGGCTCCAAGGCTTGCGCCGCGGCCTACAAAACAGTTCGCCCCTACCGCGACATCCTGACCAAGCAAAGCCCCCTGCTCTATAACCGCTCCGTATCCGATGCCTAAATCCGGACCGGCCTCGCCGCCTTTGAAAGTCTCGAGAACCTTGATGAACGCTTCCACAGGGTCCGCGACTCGTATCAGGCACTTGCCCGCTGCAGGACCCGAATCGGAATGCGCAATGATACAACTCGCTTCTGAGCTAACGGCTTTTGCAAAGTATTTTACGTCCTCGGCCAAAACCACATCGCCGGTTTCGGCGTCATCCACGCCTGCCGCGCCTGTTATGATTGCATCGGGCTTTCCGTCCAAAATCCCGCCGACAAGAATAGCGATATCCGCCGAGCTAATCTGCATTATGACTCGCCTGCCATGCTGACCACCGGATCGCATCCGTCCCATGCGCGCTCACTCATCAACCGTGCAAAGCGTCCGGTCTCATCAGGAACACCCTTCGATGTCCGCGAAAAGACAACCCTCACGCCTTGGTCGCGGGCAATCCTTGAAACAACAGCTTTTACGCCCTGCCTGATGCGGCTTTCGAGACGGATATTCTCATTGCGCCAATCGCCAATATCCATCCGGCTGGAACCGACCGATGCCACCCTGGATAAACTCGCGCTTGTATTGGTATCCATAGCAGGCTGTAATGCGGTTAATGAGCTGCCTGAATCATAAAGCGACAACATCTCGCGTAAAATCTCATTTCGCGAAGCCGCAGCCCGATTACTGATCTTTCTCTTCTCACCACTTTCAATGATCGAGAGATACGCGTCAGTCCGAGTAGTGGCATTTGACCATAAGGCCTCTATCTGCGCCTTGGCCTGATCCAGCACTCTGCTCGTCTCGGTCGAACACTGTTCATTGATCCGGGCAAGATTCTTTCCAGCTTCTTCAATCTTCAAGGAGTTTGCCTTGTCGTCAATGCCGGGTTTTCCCGACTTCAGCTTCAATGCAGCAAATTTCAGCTCAGCATTTATTTTATCCGGACAATATCTGCGCGCAATCTGCTCGACATCACTTTCAGCTTTCTCATTAATTTCGCGCACACCGGCGGTTACTTCAGACTCAGCGCTCTTTTCCATAGTCTCGCGTCTCTGACGCAGACGTATATCAACCGTCTCTAACTGCTGCGTTTCAAGCTTTATCATTGCTTCATCTGCAACTCGAATGGCCTCAGATACAAGGCGCTCCCTGATATTTGGATCAGCATTCGGATATTTAATCTTGGAACCGGCAGCCTCGCTCTCTTGAGACGATCCGCCAACCTGTATCGAATCGGGCCGCGCGTCATTTACCACCGACCTGGTCATCAAAACAGCCTGCCACGCCGGATGCGATTGCACAAGCCTGTCCAGGTCAACATAGACAACTTCATGACCCCTCGGCTGCCTTGGCGCGGCAACGGGCTGACCACCAGATAGAGCCAGCCCTGCAATCGTCACGACAATCATCGCGCCCGCCAATGTGTAAATAGCAAACTTCAAAAACAGTCTCCGATAAAAACTTACTGCATCTTCCGGTCGAGATTCGCTATGATATCGTCCGAAATATCAAGCCCGCCAAACAAAACGGCATCCTTTGCGATCACCATAGTAATACCTTTTGCACCGGCAACCTTCGTGATTGCCTCCCTTATGTCGGCATCAGCCTTGCCGAGCAGTTCCTGCTGTTTTGACTTGAGCTGACCATCGTAGTCCTTTGCCAGAGCATCCAGAGTATCTTTAGCCTTTTGCCGCATATCCTGCAGTTCCTTAAGCTGAGTTTTCTGCTCCTCGGTCGGCTCCTTTGTCGCCTGCAGAGTCCTGTACTGCTCATCCCTCGCGCCTTCGGTATTCTCGATTTCCTTGATACGCGCATCCTCCGCGGCGGTTCGACTCGATTTGGTCTTAAGCGTAACGAGTTCCTGAATCTCGGTCTCGTTGAGCATCATGTTCTTGTTGCGGATCTCTACTTTCTTGCTTAAATCCTGCCCAAATGCGTTCAGCTCTTCGCTGTATTGCTTAACACGCGGCGCATTTGTATACACTTTGTCGACATCTACAACAGCTATCTTTTGAACCTGGTCAGCCGCAGCCGCTGCTGTTGCCGTCAGTCCGGCGCTAACAAGCATAATCGCCAACGCCCACGCCATATTGCGTGATTTTAACATAAGGGTGCACCTCTCAAGCACATTATGGAGGCTCATCTCTTGGGCCTCCTATGAAAAAATTATATCAAATACCCCACAGCCCAACAAGCAAAGAAGGATAACGCTAAAGGGCTGACGAGCTTATGGAGACCTAGTTGAAAACGCTTGAACCTATAAGCCCATATGGCATAGACGTTGCAAAAGAAGCCGTATTGCCGCTGCGACAACATGGTTTTCAATAAATTCATTTCGCACCAAAAAAGGCCGGATAGACGCGCCACCCAGCCCAATTATTTCTATAATTTGATCTCCACTTTATGCCCTAACGCGGCGAAGCCGGAACTAAGAAGGCCGGACATAAAAAGTGGAAAGCCCGGAATGAACTTCTTATGCTTTCCACTTTCAGCTTTCCACTGTTTTCTGTGCCAGATGTTTAGAGATCAACTGATAAGATATTAAAACGCCTGCCCCATACTGAAATGCGTTCGCGGTCCAAACCTGCCTTCGGCATAATCGAGCCGCAGGTTTCCTATAGGAGTTGCAACCCTCAAACCAATGCCCACACCTAGATTGCCTTCAAATGAGTTTGACTGCGGAAGCTCGGATGTGTTGAACTCATCCGCCGTTCCCCAAGCATCGCCATAATCGACAAACGCGACACCTGAGATCGACTGAGCGATAGGCTTGCGATATTCTAAACTCGCAAGCAACATCTTGTCGCCCCAGAACTGGTCCTCTCTGTATCCGCGAAGACTCTCGCCGCCGCCCACGAAAAACTGCTCGAAATACGGTATTGTTCCACTGCCGTATCCTGCTCTTAACCGGACAGCCCACGTGGTCCGCTTGTCCTGAAGAGAACTCTTGGGACCCTGTTTGCTGAAATAGCGTCTGGCCTCGACGGATGTTTTCTGGTATCCGCCGTTGAAATCAAACGGAATAGGGGCCTGCCCGACATTATATGTGCCGGGGTTGTTTTCGTCTTCCACAAGCACAGCATTCGGTTCATATCGCGTGGCGTTTACCGCCCCCACCTCAAGTGAGACGGCATCATAGCCTCCTACAGCAGGATCCAGATCATAATCGCGGGTGTTGCGCACATAACGAAGCGAGCCGCTGCCGACATTGCCGTCCTGCACGATGTTGACCAACTCGGCATCCACATCCGTCAACAGGCTTGGATCGGTCTCAACATTCTCAAACGAACCTCCAAGATAAATTCTTGTTTTTTCGTTCATCGGACGGCTTACGGTCACCTCGCCGCCTTTATGTCGCTCGTTGTATATCTGATCATCAGTGAGTGTGCTGCTGCTGAAAACTCCTGAGGAAAACCTGTATATCAGCTTGTTGAAAGCGCTCACATTAAGTGATGTGTGTTTTGCGTCTATCCAAGGCTCATAGAAGCCCAACTCGTAACTTGCGTTGCCTCCTGTAGCCTGATCGGTTGTGCCCTGCTCCCACATCATATTAAGCCCCTGGCCCAACCCCCGGAAGTTTGTCTCGGAATACCTTGCCTGGCCGACAAGTCTCTGCTTGGATGAGTAGCCGACTCCGACAGACATCTGGCCGGTCTTCTTTTCTACAACAGGCACCACAACTTTAAGAAGACCTACATCGCTGCCGGGATTGAGCTGAGGCGTCTTGATGTCTTCCAGAATGTCCAGGCTGCCTATTTTCATCATGTCCTTTTGAAGCGTCTTCCAATTGAATATCGTTCCGGGTTTGGTGCTCATCTCCCGCAAAAAGACAATCTCTTTGGTCTTCTTGTTGTCGATTATCTCGACGCTCTCGACTCTATGCACCACTATCGGAACAGTCAATACGCCCGTCTGCGGGTCCACACCGATATCCATGATATCCTCGGTGACATATGCGATATATCCCTGCTCGCCATAGAAGTTTTGAATGGATTCAATATCCTGATATAATACGGAGGTATTCAAAATATGGCCGGGCTTCGTCTTCATCAAGTCCAAAATTTGTTGAGGTGTCATCGGATCACTGCCGGCGATTTTGATGTCGCAGACCTTTGGGTTCTCGGTCACTTCATACGTGACCTTCACTCCCTCGGCGACGTCTTCGGTGTGCACTGTCACCGCACTAAAGTAACCCAGCGCTACAATTGCGGCCTTGTCTTTCTCGATAGCCTTGTCGTCGTAGTCATCGCCCGACTTGAGCGAAACGGCATTCATTATTGTATCGGTGTTGATGTTGTCGTTTCCCGTCACGGCTATTTCAACTACCTTTTTGGCTTCCTGAGCCATAAGTACTGCCGGCACCGCCAGCACGCTTATAGCCAAAACTGCAAACACGGCATTTCTAAAAAACACACACGTCCGATTCATCATATCAGATAACTCCTCCACATCCGTTCCCTCGGCAGCAGTTCTCGCCGAGATTATACAATATGACCCAATACTCATTCAAGCAAACGAACAAAAAGCGCATGTCGCGCGCCATGCAAGAACAATAATCAATACAAAATACTAAATCAAATATTCCATGAGCTTCTTGCGGAGCATGCCTCGCGCCCTGGTTATGCGGGTCCTTACAACATCCACCGACAAGTCCGCGACATTGGCTATTTCCTGATAGCTCAAACCATGCAGGTCGCGAAGGACCGCCACTATTCTATAGTCGGGGGGAAGCTGGCTCATTGCCTGGATTATGCGCTCTTTTAGCTCTTTTCTTTCAAAAGCTGCCTCGGGACTATAAGTCGTGTCAGATCCACCAAAGCTTTCATCCCGGGCAAGCTCGTCATCAAGCGAGAAACTCACCCTCTGAGTGGCGCGTTCCTTGAACTTGTTCTTGCACTTATTTACCGCTATCCTGTAAAGCCAGGTGTACTCCGACGACTCAGCCTTAAACTTGGAATAGGACTTGTACGCAGATACGAACGTTTCCTGCGTAAGGTCGGCAGCCTCATCTCTGTCGCCGATGAGCCGAAATATAAGGTTATATATAGGCTTTTCGTAAGCATCGAGCAGTTCGCCAAAGTCCATCTTTGCCTACCAAAATGCCCTTGTGTATTGGATCTGGAATGAGCCGCTCTGCTGATCGTCGACAAACACCGAAACTTGATAATTCGGGTTTATCCTATAGCTCAAACCCAGCAGATAAGCCACGTCACTGGGGCTTGTAAAGTCAGACGTTAGATAACCATAATAAGAAATGTATAAATTGCCGACCATACGCCTGGATACATACAGCGCCAGAGGCTGGCCCAACGCATACTCCAGAGTAAACTGCTCGAAGCCCAATTGCTCCACAAACAGACTCTCGACCGGTGCAAAGATTGTGCTTGTCCCCACGGCGGTCAGGATATTGCCAAGCTCATTTTGCAGCCCGCTCTCTCCGGTGGCGAAGATGCCGGAAACATGCCCGAGAGCCGCCAGGATCTGCTCCTTGCTTAAACCCGAAGGATCGGACGAAAGCTCTATACTCAGGTTTTTTACAGTTCCGCTTACGGCTACGGTTATCTCATACCTCTGCCGCTGACCAAAAGAATCCATTGCGGTGACATTAGTAGTCGCTTTGAAATTGACCCGCAGCACAGGCTCATCAGGAGGCGCATAGCGCACGTAAAGCGTACCGCCGGGCGCGACAGTAAGGCGCGAAACCGCCAAACGCAGAGTGCCTTCCTCGATCCTGATCGGATCAAATACAACAACAGGACTTGCAAGGCTGCCACTGATGAGGCCGTCACCGGTGACCATAAGCGTCATGGTCGGCGGCGCAAGCACCACATTCTCTCCAATCCTCACAGCCACATTAAACGTGGGGTTCACGGCAGGCATCGCCAGCAGCGGACTCGTTGGGACATTGGGCGCGACAAACGAAATGTGAGAATCGTGTATGCTTATTCCACCGGCAACTGTGCCTAAGTCGGCATTCGTGACCAGCGGCGCCTTGGGGTCTCCCGTCACCGACAGACCCGCATCAAACTGAAGACTGACATCCTCCTGCATACCCAACGCGTTAGTCTCGGCCACTGAAAAACCGTTCGCGGCAATCAGCAGGTTTGTTTGGGTCGCACCGCTAGGGCCGATCGTAATATATCCGCCCGGCACAATGCTCAGAGTGCCGCCCAGGCTGGATGCAATCGAAAACTGATTTACCAATACCTTGTTACCGTCAAATGACACATTGATGTTTATGTTGTTGAACTTGTTCGAGAAGTTCCTGAGCGCAACAGTGCCGTTTTCGATAGTCAGTGAACCGGCGAGGACAGGAGCGGCAAGCGTGCCCTTTATATTCAACGCCGCTTCTATCGAACCCGTGGTCCCGCCCTGTTCGCCCGGTTCAATCATAGTAGAAAATGTCGAGAGCACCGAGAGGTCCTGTCTGTTTAGCTGCGCTGTTATCTCGATTGGCTTGTTCGACGGGACAGTCAAAGTCGACCAGTCCCAAGGCAGGTAACCGCGCGCTACTACCTGATGGCTGCCGGAAGCCAATATGACATCCGGGAACTCAATTTTGTCAGATGATATCACAATTCGGCTGGTACGCAGGAAATCAAATGTACGCCCCTTAAAGCTGGGCTTCGCAACTTCAACTGACACTGTAACGCTCGGCGAACCGATATTCCCCCTGATCCTGAAATCCGCTGACAATGTGCCGCCTGGAGTATTCTCACCAAGCCATGGACTCAGGCGGGAAATATCGATGTTGGCTGCGGAGCTATCAAGCTGGATTTTTCTATCGGCTATCTTGTAATTGCCGCTGGCGATGATACTCGCCGAACCGGATGCGGCAGTTAACTGATCCAGGTTAATAGTGCCATCGGACAGACTTGCGTCAAGAACAACTGTCTCGATGCGACTGGTATCAACACCTACGTCGGACGCCACGAGATGGACCGCGCCGCTGGGATTAGACATACAGCCGCTCATTGAAAATTTGCCGTTGATAAGGCCGCCTGTAAACCTCGGCGTACGCGCAAGCGATTCGCGCAGCCGTGCGCCGCTCTCGGAACGCAAATAGGGCGAGGAACGAAACATGTTCCAAAGCTCAGGGATATTTACATTTTTAACCGTCCCATTTGCGGACGCCAGACAGTTTGTCTCAGGATTGTATCCGTTTGCCTGAATGGAGACGGACTGATTGCCCCTAGCAAGCACAGCCGATGCATTTTCGACAAGGCCGTCAGAATACACGGCATCAAGCTTCGCCTGGTCGAACTTTACATAGTCTACGATCAGATTATCTATGGCTGAACTGAACACGATCTTCGGATTTGTAATGCTGCCGGTAACAAAACCCTGTGCATGCGCTTTCCCACCCACGACAGCGTAATCGCCGGTCTTGTCTTGAAGGCGAGCCATATCAAAGTCCGAAACACCGAATGTCAGGCTGACGACTCCTGTGTCCAGCAATACTGAACCGTCCGCTGTCGCTTTCGCTTCCTGGCTGGTAAGCGAAGCTTCGCTTATCTCCAGCTTGTTATCGACAAGGCTTAGCTGCGCAGTCGCCTCGGTTATCGGATACCCGAATGCGGAACCGTCTTCCAGCGTAAATTGCGCCCGGGCAGCGGTATCCCGTAGCGGGACCTGACCCAGCTTGGCGTCTGTAATATACACACCGGACGCATCAAAGCTGCCCACCAGTGTGCCGCCTACATCAATCTTATGACCCAGAATCTCTTCCAGTTTTTCAATCGTGAGCCTGTCGACCTGACCGGAAGTCTTGAATGCTATACGGTCGGTCCCAAGGCCGCTCGCGCTGCCGCTGAACTTTAACTCCGCAGGAAAAAGCCTTATAATGCCGCTTCTGATCGAGGCGGTCTTCATATCGGTTGAAAATTCCATACGGGCGTAGTCCGCTCTGTATTTGCCGTAACCCGCATCAAACGCCTCGAAAACACCCGCGAATGTGGGCGCACGGAGGGAGCCTTTGATCGTGCCGGCAAAATAGCCTGTGCCTGTGATATCATCAAAACCAAACAGTCGACCGATTCTGGCCAGATTTACCGACTCGCCGGTCACAGACAGATTTACCCTTTGTAAAGTTACCTCTCCCCTGGCCGTCACCAGACCCGCAGCCGCCTTGCTCGTCACCTCAAGAGCTGCAACTTCAATGCGCCCGGAGGAATATGTTACACGTGCGCGGGCTGTCTCAACCAGAATTCCTCGAAACACACCATTTGCAACACTCACATTGGCAAGGATTGCAGGATCAGTAAGTGTGCCCTTTATACTGAACCCAATACTCGCAGTGCCCTTTGCAGGCATCTCAGGAGGAAGCGGCAGAGAGGCTATGTTTACTCCCGTCGCACGGCCTCGAGCAGAAATCTTCTGCTCGCCGGAAGTCGACAGCGACCCGCTCGCAACAAAACGCGCTCCGCGCCAGGTAAATGTCATTGGCGAGATCGAAATAATATGGTCTTTATACATTGCCGAGACGCCGACATTTTGCGCAGTATAACCTTTAACGCTCGCCTGGGGAACCCTGGCATCTAAAGCAATTATCGGAGCGGACGATGTGCCTGTGATCCTTGCCTTCAGTGGTCCCCGCCCGCTTGCGCGCAGTTCACGAGCACGACCGGGCAGTTTGAAAGCTGTCGGAAGAGTCGCAAAGTCAGCGTTTTTAGATGAGATCGATATGTCCAGTCGGGGTTTTGTAAAGCTGCTTATTGTGCCTGCCGCACGCACATTTGATCCCATGAGCATGCCGGTCACGCTCATAATGACATGCTGCCCACGGAGCACAGCAATACCGTTGATGCCAGTCACCGGCTTGGTCATAATCGATAACTGCGCGCTCGCGTTGGAAATACGCGCCGCGCCTGAAAGAGACATCTTCGTCTTGCCTGCAGATTTGGCCAGGTGAATGCCCGTGATTACATTCATTGAGCCGCCAAGCACATTCAGACTCCTGGTCAGCCCTACATATCTGCTCAAGTAGGCAGCATTTACACCACGGGCATTGACGTCCAGGTCGGTTGTCTTTGTGAGCGTATTATAGTTGCCGACAACGTCTGCCGATTGAAACCTGCCTCCTGGACCGCGCCCGGAACCGTGGAATCTGTAGATTGGAGAACCTGCCGCACTCAATGACCCATTCAAATCATATATACGGTTCATGGCAGGCAGCGGCCTTGTCTTGGCAAGATAGTCCCTGAATATCAGGCTGCCGCCGCGAATGCTTACTATGCCCTTGAACGGCTTGCCGGGCGGGCCGGGCGGGCGCTTGAAAAGGTCTATAACGTTCAGAGTGCCGTCGTGCCGCCTGACAAGATTGACATGCGGCTCAATTACCAGCACACTCTTGATGCTCTGCGCTCCCATGCTGCGCAGCAAAAGCGCATTAACATCGTACTTAATCCGTATCTGTTTGGCTTTGACTATACTGCCGTTTGCAAGCTTTTTGCCTGAAGCTATAGCCACATCGTCGAAAACAGCCGTCCCAAACGGCGTAACCGCTGCGCTGCCGATTTTGACTTCGCGGCCCAGCCGCTCTTCAAGCTCATCGACTATTATGGCCGAAGCATTGTTTATCGTTCTGCGGTACTGGCCGATTACATAAACTGCGCTCGCAAATACCATGGCTAATACAGGCAGCCACGCAACAATGATAATAACCAGCTTTTGGCGGCGATCTGTCATGTCGGACCACACCAGGTTTGGAGTTCGACGTTGAATATCTTTGAGAATGCGCGCGTATACGCATCACGAACATCGCGCATATCCGGAGCATACCCAAGAAGCTTCGCCATGGAAGTAATCTGCTCAGAATGAAGCCCGCATGGATTTATCAGCTTGAAGTGGTTGAGGTTTGGGTCTACATTGAGAGCAAAACCGTGATATGTGACCCACTTGCGCACAGCGATGCCTATCGAGCAGACTTTCTTATCCGCTACCCATACACCTGCAAGACCATTCCTATGGCCCTCAAGCCCAAACTCGGCAAGGGTATCAATTACACTCTGCTCAAGCAAGCGCAGATAGCTGTGGACATCACCGGTAAGTTCGCGCAGTCGCACAATGGGGTATCCGACCAGTTGACCCGGCCCGTGGTAGGTAACGTCACCGCCTCTGTCAGTCGCGACAAGCTCCACACCGTTCGCCTTAAGCAGTTCGGGACTTGCAAGCACGTTACCCCGGCTGGAGTTTTTGACTCCTAAAGTAATCACCGGATCATGCTCAAGAAGGATCAAAACGCCCGGTATATCACCCGCCGCGCAGCGATCGTGCAGATCGCTTTGCAGCTTCAGGGCGTCGGAGTAGCATATGCGACTAATATCACGGAGCAGGCAAGGTAGCGCACAGGAGTCAGCATTATTATTGGCTGCGGACATATCTTGCACTGCGTGGTCTCCTCCGGCTATAAGTTCCTGGCGGCTTGACTCAGTATACCGACTCAGACGCGCACGGTCAAGCGTTACCGGAAGCAGGAGGAAAACCCGGCATTTGCAGCCGAAGACCGCGCTCTTCAACAACTCGATGCAAAACCGAAAGCGATCTCTCGATATGAGTCTTTGCTGTCTGTGCAGAAAGATCTGGATCACCGGATACAATGGCATTAACTAGAGCATCATGAACATCTGGAACAGGCGTATTCGGAGGAAACCAGAAAACGTTATAAATGGTGTTGGTAATTATGCGTGAGTTAGCAAGCATACGGGCAAGTATGCGAGAACCGGAACATTTTGCAATAAATGAGTGTAAACTGACGTCAATATTTCGAGACTCATCTCGATTCCCCGTCGAGGCAATCGCTTTATATTTTTCTGCCATCTCCTTGAGCTTGACACGCTGCTCATCAGTCGCTCGAACGGCACAAAGACGTGCGGCCACCTGCTCAAGTGAAGAACGTATCATAATTATGGACTCAATCTCATCAACAGAAGACATATCCACAACCTGAGCGCCGCAGTTGGGCTTTGATACAACCAAGCCATCATGCTCAAGTCGCCGAATTGCTTCCACAATCGGAATATTACTGGTTTTGAGCCGCTTTGCAAGGTCGCGCTGTATCAGCCTCATACCAGGTTTGAGATCCCCACGCTCGATCATACTACGAATCTCTTTGTAGATATGCTCGGACGCAGTTCCATTTTCTGTCGCCAACGTATTCCTCCTTGCAAAGCTAGTACTTTATGTTCACACCCACCACTTGACTGTGTATGGCATACAACCTATTTACTCATGTATTATTGTCCAATTTTCCCGAATTGTCAATCAAATACATTACTGCATTACAGCATATGTGATCTAAACACCAATCTACATGTGTTGCCGGTATCCGACTCCTTACATAATCCTGAACACACTACGAATTCGACATTTTCGGCAAGCTCACTCGTCCAACCTGAGAACTCATTGCCGCATATTCGGTTCGCTATGGTTTCGGTAAGATGCGTCCTGCCGCTGCTTTTCAGGACTTCATACCATGGACACTTAGCGATGGTTATTACCAATTCGTCCTCGGTCATCTCGGCATCAAACTCGTAGCCCTCCGAGGTCAATTTGAGTTGAAACGCTCGTGCAAGATCATCAAGACTGCCGCCGGTAAGGCCAAGAACCTCCCGGGCTTTGCGCGCTTGAATTTTGTACATCACCGACCATACGGACTCATCAAGGTCCATTGCGTCAGCCTGGGATAAGAGCTCCTCGACTTTCATAAACCACAGCCCGTCCACGGCCAAGTATGATTTGCGCAAAAAATCGGCTATCTGAGCGTTGGAAAAACACTGTCTCATCTTCAACTCAATGATTTTCGCCTCAAAGCATCAAATTATCAGCATACCAGCAATCAATTATACAGATATACTTAAGAATCCTGCTCTGACCACTTGAATAGTTGCAAAAAGTGGGGTATACATGTGTCATGTAGATTCATTGAATCCGCGTCGAGCTGACGGTAGTTATCGTTTCAAATCGGAGGTGGAGATCGTGGAGCGAGTTTACAGAGACAGGTCCGAGAAACTTGGAGGCGGCTTAAAGGATATGCCGCGCTGCGAACACTGCGGCAAACCAGTGAAAATCACCAGCGATGACTGCACACGCGAGGAAATTCTCTGCCCATGCTGTGCGGCGGATGCTAAGGTCACGGCAATGGATGACTATGAGACCGGCAAATAAGTAATTCCCACACTGATACGACTTTTGCAGTTAGTGCTCCTCACACGAACGCCCGAACATGTCGTGCGATCGCGCTCGACTGCGGCAGGCAGATATTTACCTTTATTTGCCGCATATTTTGACTGCCGACAGAGCTTGACTTGCCCATGTTACTAGGGTATGATAGCTTCAATATAATAAGTGTTCCTCTAGAGTTCCTGGCTGGTTATTGCTAAATAGGTGATGCCAGCCTGATGTGCGTACAGGAAGCGTCGCATGGAGGCGTCCGCAGTGTTTTCATGGGAAGACAGAATGAACATAGCAATACTGGATAACGATGTCGCTGGAGTAGACAGACTGCTTCATACCCCATATGCCTGTAGAAAGCTGTACCACATATTCATACACTCGCGCTTGCGAAGACCCAAACGAAACGGTCGGCTTCATATTGCCGCATATTCAAACAGTGTTGAGGCTGCTCGGCTGCTCATCAAACATGGAGAAGATATAGACTCAAGAAACGGTGTCGGTGACACACCATTGCATGTCGCAGCTCGCTACAATGCTTGGGAAACCGCTGACCTGCTGATAAGCTGTGGAGCACAAATACGCATACAAAACGATAACTCTAAAACGCCTATGGACATAGCGTTAAGTTGTGGTAACTACAATCTTGCCGAACTGCTCATGCTTGCAATGAGACAGAGCACATATGGCTGAAAACAAAGGAGTATGCAATGAACAAGCGAGCAATATTTATTACTGAATATGACTCACAGCGTCTTCAGGCACTTATAGACAACCCGGGCGCACTTGAACATCGTCAGCCCGAGAATTTAAGCAGTCTGAACGACGAGCTTGCCCGCGCACAAATAGTGGCACCGAAAGATATACCTCCTGATGTAGTAACCATGAACTCCGTCGTACACCTGACCGATATTGAAACAGGCGAAGAGGAAACTTATACCCTTGTGTTTCCTTCGGATGCGGATATCAGTGAGTCTCGGCTCTCAGTTCTTGCCCCCATAGGCACCGCAATGCTGGGATACAGGACCGGTGACACATTCACATGGTCTGTTCCGGGAGGCGAACGGCATCTTAGGGTAAAAGAAGTGCTTTACCAGCCTGAGGCTTCCGGCGACTATCACTTGTAGTCAAAAAACTATGCCCATCTGTCAAACTGAAATGTGCTTGATCTGTTGATCTATTTTTGATCTATTTTGGATTGACTATCCAAGCGCCGTCATGCTATTATTTTGTGTGCGTGGAGCGGTGTCCGAGTTGGCCGAAGGAGCAGCACTGGAAATGCTGTAGGGGGGCAACTCCCTCCTGGGTTCGAATCCCAGCCGCTCCGCCACTGAAGGTGTCGGGTGTTAGAGATTGGGGGTTGGGTTCGGAAATCCAATGCGAACACTCCTCTACATATTCCTCGGTTCTACCTCGTTATCCACGTCTACCTAATCCAAGCGCAGATTTTGCCAAAGGACCGTGTTTGTGCTATCCTTTTGATGAACAAGGAGATGGTCTTCAAATGAATTACTGCAGAGAGTGCATACTCAAACTCAAGCCATATATCCCCGGCAAGCCCATTGAAGAGGTCAAGCGCGAACTGGGAATAGACGATGTTATAAAGCTGGCGTCCAACGAGAACCCGTTCGGGCCGTCGCCCAAGGCAATCGAAGTAATCAAAGCGGCTGCCGAGAGCGTCTCGCTCTACCCCGACGGAAGCTGTTATGAACTCAGACAGGCTCTGGCGCCGTTTTTGGGCGTGGATAAGAACATGCTCTTCTTTGGAGCGGGCGGCGATGAAGTCATATTCTACCTTGGGATGGCTTTCCTGGATAAGGACGATGAGATAGTTCAGGCCGACCCCACGTTCGGTGAATACAAGGCCGCATCGACCATTATGGGCTGCGACGCTCACTGCGTCCCTCTCAAAAACTGGACACACGACCTCGATGCCATGCTAGCGAAGGTCAATGAGCACACCAAAATTTTTGTAATTACCAACCCAAATAACCCGACCGGCACGCTGGTCTCGGCGGACGATATCGAACGCGTGATGGACAAGCTCCCGGAGCGTTGCATACTGCTTCTGGACGAGGCGTATTACGAATACGTCGATGACTCGAACTATACCCGTGCGGTCAAATGGGCCAAAGAAGGGCGAAACATGCTTGCGCTACGGACCTTCTCAAAGGTATATGGCCTGGCCGGGCTGAGAATAGGTTACGGCATCGCGCCTGCGCACATAACAGATATGCTGGAGCGTGTAAGGGCGCCGTTTAATGTCAGCAGCATAGCTCAGGTGGCTGCGATTGCCAGCATAGGCGACCCGGAGCAGGTCAGACGCACCCGTGATCTCAACAAGCGCGCCAAGCAGTATTTCTACAGAGAACTCGACGCCATAGGCATTGGATACACGCCCACCCAGGCGAACTTCCTGTGGATCGATACCGGCAGAGACTGTCAGGTGGTCTTCAAAGAGATGATGAAGCGCGGAGTGATCGTGCGCACGGGCGACATATTCGGCTGCCCGACGCACATTCGAGTCACCACAGGAACAGATGAGCAAAACATGCGGTTCATCAATACGTTCAAGGAGGTGCTTGGGCTGTGATTATCATACTTTCACCTACGGCAACCGACGGCGACCTTGATGAGTTGCTTAAAAATCTGAAGGACCGCGGTTACGGAGTGCATCTGTCTAAGGGCGTCGAAAAGACAATCGTCGGGGTAATCGGCGCACACGATGAAGTAAAGCCGATGATCGCCGAACAGCTTTCGTCGCTTGCATACGTCGAAGGTGTAATCCCGATCCTTAAGCCTTATAAGATTGTAGGCAAAGACTTTCACCCGGATAAAACAATCATCTCAGTAAGGGGTGTTGATATCGGCGGACAGAAAGTAGTTGTGATGGCAGGGCCATGCTCAATCGAGACCGAAGAGCAGACACTTGAAGTCGCCAAAGCCGTCAAGGCATCCGGAGCCACAATACTGCGAGGCGGCGCATTCAAGCCCAGCACTTCGCCGTACAGCTTCCATGGGCTAGGTGAGGATGCGCTTAAAATGCTTGCCGCCGCGCGAGAAGTCACAGGGATGCCGATCATCACTGAAGTAATGGACGCGCGCGATATCGAGCTTGTCTCAAAATACGCCGACATACTCCAGATAGGCACTCGGAACATGACCAACTACTCGCTGCTGCAGGAACTAGGCAATGTAAAGAAGCCGGTAATGCTCAAGCGCGGAATGGCATCGACTATAGAAGAATGGCTGCAGGCGGCGGAGTATATTGCAAGCAGCGGCAATGATGATATCATACTTTGTGAGCGCGGAATACGCACATTCGAGACGTATACACGCAACACGTTCGACGTAAGTGCGATCCCGGCGCTGCTCGGGCTCACTCATCTGCCGATTGTTGCCGACCCAAGCCACGGCACGGGCAAGTTCAATCTGGTCTCACCGGTCGCTAAGGCTGCGGTGGCTGCAGGCGCGGATGGACTTATGATCGAGGTTCACCCGCACCCCGAAAAGGCCCTTAAGGACGGCCCGCAGTCACTTACCCCAACCAACTTCGACAAGTTAATGAGTGAAATGGCCGCAGTGGCGCGTGCGGTAGGTAGATACGTCTGATGCCCACGGCAGGCGAAGACAATTTCATATTCGATACAATCGTCATTGTGGGAGTCGGACTGATAGGCGGTTCTCTCGGCATGGCCGCGAAGAAGCATGGCCTGGCAAATCGTGTGATCGGTATCGGACGGACCGAGCAAAAGCTGATGCGCGCGAAGATCCTCGGCGCAATCGACGACTACAGCCTGGATATCGAAAACGGCGCGGCGGACGCCGATCTGATCGTGATCTGTACACCGGTTTGTTTGATCGCTCCCACCCTTGAACAAATGGCCGCAAGTATCAAACCCGGCGCGATAATAACGGATGTCGGGAGCACCAAGGCTGACGTAGTCCAAGAAGTCGAAATGATTTTGCCTGATGGAGTGGACTTCGTTGGCGGCCATCCTATGACCGGCTCGGAACAGGCGGGAGTTGAGGCCGCCTCCGCCGATTTATTCCAGGGTGCAACCTACGTTTTTACTACTACAGACAACACAAACCTCGATGCGTTGGGCAAATTGACTGCTCTGGCGGATGCTATTGGCTCCGACGTAGAAATTATGAGCGCCAAGGAGCATGACGGAGCGGTCGCGATCATCAGTCATCTGCCTCATGTGATGTCGGCGGCGCTGCTTGAGATTGCCGAAGAGGCGCAGCACGAGTTTGGAAAAGTATTCAGACTGGCCGCCGGAAGTTTCAGAGACCTGACGCGCGTATCGGACAGCTCGCCCGAGATATGGCGCGATATTTGCCTGACGAATAGTGATGCCTTGCTTCAGGCCATCGGGCAGTTGCAGGAATCGCTGGATACTTTCAAAGCCGCGCTCAACAGCGGTGATAAAGAAGCCATTATGCAGTTCTTCGAACAAGCGGGTAAGATAAGATCGACATACCAAAGGATTTGTAAATGAGTAAACCCATAATCGCCATAGACGGCCCTGCGGGCGCGGGAAAGAGCACAGTCGCGCGCGCGGTCGCCGACAGGCTGGGATATTTATATATCGATACCGGAGCAATGTACCGTGCGGTCGCACTGAAAGTGATCCGTGAAGGCATCCCACTCTCGGATACTGCTAAAATCTCCGCACTGGCAAAGCGGACCGGTATCAAATTCGACATTATAGACGGCATGCAGCATGTATTTGCCGACGGTGAGGATGTTACCAGCGACATTCGCACACCAGAAGCAACACGGCTCTCTTCACCCGTAAGCGCAATTCAGGGCGTACGCAGGCGACTTGTCGAGCTGCAGAGAATGATGGGAGCTGAAGGCGGAGTAGTGATGGAAGGGCGCGATATTGGCACTGTCGTCTTCCCCAACGCTGAGGTAAAGGTCTTTCTGACAGCGTCGGTAACGGAACGCGCGCGGCGGCGGGTCGAACAGCTCAAAGAGATGGGCATTGAGTCGGATATAGACAAGATTTCGGCTGATATCCGCGAGCGCGATCTTCGCGACAGTTCCCGCGAGCATGCGCCTCTAAAACTGGCTCCGGGCGCCGTGCTGCTTGAAACGGATAATCTGTCCGCCGAACAGGTAGTCGACGCTATTATCGATATTCACAATCAGAAGGTACCTGCGGAAGCGCCCGGCGAATAAACATGACGCCACATCCCCACCCTCTCATGCAAAGAGGGAGATGAAGACGTGGCGTGCAAGAAGCTGGATGCTCCTGTTTTATGTTTTTGATTCGGGCAGTGCCCGGAAATAGCGCGCATATGGTTTCCGAACCAGTGCTCATGTAACTAAGTCTTGTCCTATTTGCAGCCATCCGGTTACTTCGGTTCCAGAGCGTAGGGCGGGGCCGAAGCCGAAGGACTCGCCACCTCTGGTGGCGGCTCCGGCCGCTTCGCAACCGAAGCAACTTGGGCAGTGCAATAAAACATACAAGACTTAGTCTCAATAACAATGAGGATATAGATGCTTTTTTGGATAGGCGCATCGCTTTCGGCGATGGTCTGCAGAATATTCGGGCGTTGGCAGGTTATCGGTCGCGAGAACATACCCAAGACCGCCGGCGTGCTGCTGTGCGGCAATCATGTGAGCTATATCGACCCGCCCGCGCTCGGTGCTCGCGCTAACGGGCGTCCTGTGCACTTTATGGCCAAACTGGAACTCTTTCAAATACCCATCCTTGGGACGCTTATCAGAGCCGTGGGAGCATTCCCTGTCAAGCGAGGCACTGCAGACAGGGCAGCGCTCAAAAAAGCGATAGAACTGCTGCAATCCGGCGAGGTGGTAGGTATGTTCCCTGAGGGCCAGAGAAGCCTCGACGGCACTCTCCTGCCCGCTGAGGCTGGTGTGGGAATGATAGTGCTGCGCGCGAAGGTCCCAGTGATCCCGGTAGGGCTGATAAACTCAAACAAGCTTCTTCCACCCCACTCCATCTTTCCCAAGTTCACGCGCATGAAGGTCGTCTATGGCAAGCCGGTCCCACTTGAAGATTTATACGACAAAGGCGGCCGCGAGGCAATCGAGGAAGTCGGCAGAAGAATTATGGCTGCGATTGGCGAACTGCTGGAAAAGTACGGAGATAGTAAATAAGTTCTGTCTTTCTGTTTCGGGCGCGATCAAATATCGCGCCACAACTTGCCGGCAATGTCTGATCATTCAAAGACGCGGACGTCAGTGTAATAATATGTATTGCTGCCGGATTGACTGCCGCCAGCCGGATTGGGATTTTTTGCAACTTTGTTAGAAAACTTTGCATGGCCATCGGCGAAAACGAAATTACATCCCTTTTGATGGGTTGCAAGGCCGTAATTCCAGCCGGTATTTGGATCAGAGCGGGGCATAAAATATTGTCCGTTAACGGTTGCGCACCAATCCTCATATGGTCGGTGAGAATCGCATATTACGGCTATAGATGAAACTCGGTAATAATCGGATATCTTTGATGGTCTTGGGCTCGGGCCTTTTGCACAGTAGAGCAATCTCATCATACCGTATGAAATTGGGAATTTCGGGATTGCCGCAGAGTATGTCGGACCGAAGTATCCCGCGTCATATGTATGTGTCGTAATATTAAACGCAAAGTCTTTAACTGCACTGCAGCAAAA
Source organism: Armatimonadota bacterium (assembly GCA_039679645.1). Taxonomy (NCBI): domain Bacteria; kingdom Bacillati; phylum Armatimonadota; species Armatimonadota bacterium. The sequence goes on along the minus strand of JBDKUO010000017.1, from coordinate 4,940 downwards.
GACATTCCGGCTTTTTGTATATTTGAGCAGAAGGTCCGGCCAGAATTTATCAGTCCAGAACTTGGTCACTCCAGATCCAAATACTCCTTTTGGATCCCAGGGGTTGGCAAAATATGTGCCGTTGTTATCATCAACATACATTGATAATGCGTTGCCAATCTGCTTCGTATTGGAAAGACAAGCAGTGGCAATAGCTTTTTCCTTTGCACTAAGGAAGACAGGAAACAGTATTGCTGCAAGAATAGCAATAATCGCTATTACTACCAGAAGTTCGATTAGTGTGAAACCCTTTCTCTCCATTGAACTGCAAACCTCACATTCACCACTCGCCTAAGCGTGTTTATAATTTAGATACTTTATATACCACTTTGTGCTATGTGTCAAGTGATTAAATAAATACAAAACATCGAATTTCTGGACAGTGAATAAAGAGTGCTACTATCTGATATTTGGTATCACACAGTCATCAGTATGGCTTGATTACCCCGTTAGGCTTAAAGCCCCTAGGTGTAGCAACTAATGCGTCTACTGCAAAGTAATAGCGATTGTCTGAAGCCCTCCTGCCGTCAGCTCTAAGCTTAAGAGTATGCTTGCCTGGGTTTAAGTTTACTGCACCAATCTTATACCAACCTAGACCAGGCGCATAATTATCCACTTTGCCGCCGGCGGCTGTTACCGGAATCCAGTTAATGTCATCGATCGTATAGCTCATCGGAGATGCGTCCGACGGAGGAGTGGCCGCGATATATATCTCGTAGCTCGAGTTGGTCTTTGCGTCTATCGTAAATGTGGCGCAATACGGGGCAAGCGGCGGCTCCTCATTAGTGTCCATTACCAATGCCAGCGCATTGCTCGCACCCTGTATCGGTTCAACATTGTCAAAGTTTTCGGCGCGAACCATCTCACCCTCAAGCCATATGTCCGCACCCATTAAGACCAGCAGATCACCCAGACTGGACTGAGCCATGCCATAGGCCTGCATATACTGTTTGTTCTTCATGAGCGTCTTCGCCCGATCAAGGCTGTCCCTTGTTCTTTGCACGCTTAAACCCGACTTATCTGCCTCAGGAATAAGTGCCGCGAGCCTGTCAACCTCCGTCTGCGCTGTCTCTGCCGGAAATACCAGGCTAATGTCCATACCTTTCAATACCGTTGGTACATCTTTGAGAGTGGTAGTAAATACCCCACCTTTGCCTGCAGAAACACGCGCATCAGGCGGGAACAGTGCGGTCGGCACTCCCGTGGGAGGAATCTTGATCGTTACACTCTTATCGCCGATTGATGACCAGATATATGTCCTGTCCTCACCAGCCATCGTATAGGCAAAGAGTCCATCGCCGATATAGCTGGCCCTGCCTGTTGCGAGAGTCGGCAGCCACCATGTGTTCGGCAAGAGCCGCTTTACATAAGCGCCTGTGGTTACGGCAACCGGATATCCGATCACATCCGGCTTGAAGCCGGCAAAACCCGACGGGCGCAGCTTGTCCTTAAAACTCTTTAAGTCTTGGGGAACACGCCCGTCCAGGCTGCCGGCAAAAAATCCCTTGCAGCCTATCTCTCGAAACAGGTCGAGTGTGCTAGGCATTGCGCTCTCGCTGGAACCTGCAGTCTGAATCGAAGTGGCGATAAACCATGTCGTCTTGCCCGACTCTTCCGCAAGCGAATAGACAGGCCCGATAACGTTCGCAACAGACGTTTCACCAGTGCCCTGCGTCTGAGCGCTCAGGCCGTCATAGCTGCCTATGCCATATGGATTGGCATATATACGGTGATATTTGTCACTCTTAAAAATCACGGGCACATTTGCGCAGTGCTTGCGTATTACGTCCGAGATCGTATTCATGTATTCCTGGGCTGAGGTATCGCGGTAGTCTACAATATCACGCCAAAGCCCGGTCGAAGTCACATCGATTGAATAAAGGCTGCCACTCGCTGGATTATATGCATAAGGCATACCTCGCCCTGACGCCCACATAGGAATCAGCCGTGTGGCGTCTTCGATAGTGTTCAGATTGTCATTCATGGCCCAGCCCGAGTTGACGCCGCCTTCATGCTGATATTTGCGGGTTAGATATGCCTCCAGACCGAGTCTGAAACCGGAGGAATCAGGCAGGAAACTTATCATCTCGCCGGTAAAGTCCATTTTGGTCGTGAACGGTTCCAGGAAAAACCTGAGTCCGGAACCAAATTTGACCTTACCGAAAAATGCGATCACACGGTCGCGATACTCATCGAAGCCGCTCCATAAATCGGACATAGCATTCTGTTTGAATGTCTTGTGAGGATAGACTATCAGTATCTGCTCAGTGCGTAGCGGCTCGCGCAGGGTGATCGTAACTTTACCGCCTGTGATAATTGCTCCGCCGCGATCGACTATCGAATTGTCCAGTTTGTTTATGACCAGATAAATCGCCGAATCGACATCCGGCCAAGAGCAGACGATGTTACGCTGATCCCCAGGTCCCTCCAATCTATAACGATTGGGCGAGATGAGATAACCGCTCAGAGGAACGCTGGGGCCATCGTCCATCTCAATTCCATAATGAAACCCATTGGCATCGAGATAGTTTATAATTTTTTGCAGTGCGGCAGGCTCGACTGAGGTCATTGGGCAATTCGCTTTGAGAACTATGTCGGTAATGCCGCCGGACTTTATAGCCTCAAGAGCACTAACATCAGCCTGATAGTCCGCATCCGCCGCGCCCGGCGATATATAGCGGGACATAAATACTCCTCCGATGGGAATATACGGATCGTTATCCCAGATCAGAGTGTGAGCTTCGTTTATGCTCCATATGTGCTGACCGCCTGTAGAATCGACGTATGTCCCAGAGGTCTTGTACTTGATCCCAATAGCAAAAGACGGGATGGGAAAGGCTGCTGCCAGCATAAGGGCAATTATTACGAGTGTGGATGAAAGCGTTATGTGTTGTTTTCTCATGGTTTTCCTGACGACATGACTTAGTGATGAGTTCCAGTATGTTACGGGTTTTGAGTTGTGAGTTACTATTTTTACGACGAGACCGGCAGTGTTGAGTTCCCGCATTCTCGTGCAGCTCACTTCAGACATGCTAAATAAAATCTGTTTTTTTACAACGTCGAGTTCAAAGCAGATTCCTCACATTCGTTCGGAATGACTGATTGCGGCAGGCTCGTTTCCCAGGCCAGTAGTCAATATAAAACACTAGATAATCAATCGAGTTGCGCCCTCACCCCGCCCCTCTCCCCCAGGAGAGGGAGACAGCAAACCAGTGCCTAACACCCAACACCCAACACCCAACACCTAAAAGAGTCCAGGGATTGGTATATAGCGGCTGAAGAGGCTCAACACCCAGAGAAAAGCCGCCATGCCCATAAACGTCTGTGGAAAACCCAGTTTCCATATCCGCTGGAGGCCGGTCAGACTAAAATTCGGGTTCTCCTGGTATTTCTCAAGAATTTCGCTGCCTGCGGCAATACCACTTGCTAGCTGCTTTGAGTTCGGGTTCTTTGTGGTGGCATAATACTGCAGCCACCCGCCTATCGATCTCCAGCCGATTACAACCACCAGCATGGCCAGCAGTACTACGACCTGACTGTTTACCTTGGAGGTCAGGATCACAAAAATCCCGGCTGCGGCAAGCAGGTTGGTGCCGCATCTCGGATGGACCCGCGGCATACGGCTCACCACTTCCGGCTCAAGAGCCTCGCCAGCCTCTATCGTATGCACCGTCATATGCTCTGCACCATGATAGCCCGCAAGAGGCGAAAACCTCATCAGCATTAGAAATATGATGACAGTCAGGGCTGTCGATATATAAAACGGCAAGTCGTAGAGGTTAGGAGCTGTCGTGAGCGGCGTGGAATTCAGAAATGCGTTTATCGGAAAGCCGGTCAGCTTACCAATCAATGTCGCAAGGCCGGTCACGATCAGAGTCGCGACTAATATCATAACGCCAAGCGAGACACCCGTCAGAAACAATCCGAAACTCCCCGCTCCGCCGGAGATCGAGCCTGTGGTAAGATACACACCCAGAGGAGTCGCCATCCCTCCAACCGAGTTTGGACGCAAGTTCTTCGCCAGTCGCCCTATCAAATCGCTGCGATAGACCACACCCCGGTAACCCCCGAAGCTGTCTATCACCGGCAGCATATCCTCACCGTTTGCGGCAAATATCTGAGCCGCCTCTTTTAGAGATACGCGTGAATCGATAAATGCGCCGTTGGGCTCAATTATCGGCTCGATATTTGAGTTGATCGCAGCTTCTGGATCATCTGACGCAGCTATATAGGCCGATATGCCCCGCTCGCTGACGGCACCGACTATCCGCCCATCATCAAGCACGAGAATTCGCGAACCGCGGCTGCTTTGGATAAGACCAACCACTCTTCGGATGGAGTCTTGAGGCGTCACCGCAGGAGCGCTTTTTACCAGATATAAAATTGAACTGTCCATCATCTATTGCCAAACCCGTGAAATTGTGCTACTATAAACACTGCATTTTTTGTGGCTACTCACTTCAGGAGGTCCTTTTAAATATGTCCAATACTTGTGCAGTTTGCGGCAAAGGTCCGCAGTTCGGTCAGAATATCAGACACGTCCACTCCGGTTCATGGGCTCTTCGCGCGCCTAGAACCAAGCGCAGATGGCTGCCTAACCTGCAGACCGTCCATACCAAGATCAATGGCACTCCCAAAACAATCCGCGTGTGCGCCAAGTGCCTGAAAGCCGGCAAGGTCATCCGCGCCGCATAGTAAATAGCTCTTACATTCTAACAGATACGCAAATAAAAGGGGAGAACATTCCAGGTAAGTGATTGTTCTTCCCTTTTTGGTAACAGCTCACTCTTCGTGAGAATCTGAAAAAAGTTTGTGTATTCACTACAAGTGTGCAGGTACTTCGGCAGGCGCTGCCTAAGTAGTGTGCATGGAGAAACCGACTTACGAAGAACTGGTTGCTG
>JBDKUO010000016.1 GCA_039679645.1 Armatimonadota bacterium | reverse complement strand
AATTCAAATCGTCAAGAAACTCACGAAGTGAGGATTAGCAGGAAAGGGCTTCCCAGAAGTTTAATGACATCTGAGACGTGCCGATAACGCTAATTCTGCTCGACTTTCGATTTTTGAGACAGCCTCTAAAATCCCGGACCATCAGCATCAGCTATCGGATCTGCTCTCTTCGATTTCGCCCTTTCGTGTTTTCGCGATTAAGCTCCTTCCGTGACCAGAAAAAATATCGAACATGCGTGCGCCTAAATGGTTGTATGGCAGCACCCGGCGTGATAGAATAGGTTAGCTAAAATTTCATGATGTAGAGAGTAAAATGGGTCAAGATAAGATAATCGTTAGGGGCGCAAGGCAGAATAACCTCAAAAATATAAATGTCGATATACCGCGCGATAAGATGGTGGTCATCACGGGTCTCTCGGGCTCCGGCAAGTCGTCTCTCGCGTTCGATACCATATATGCGGAGGGTCAGAGGCGGTATGTGGAGTCCCTCTCGAGCTATGCGCGGCAGTTCCTCGGGCAGATGGACAAACCGGATGTTGACGATATCCAGGGCCTTTCTCCAGCCGTCTCAATAGATCAGAAGTCCACCACTCGAAATCCGCGATCTACCGTAGGCACGGTCACTGAGATATACGACTACCTGCGATTGCTATTCGCACGGATCGGACACCCGCATTGCCCACAGTGCGGCCGTGAGATCACGCAGCAGACTGTCGAGCAGATGGTCGATACGATAATGGCTCTGCCCGAGGGGACCAAGATTCAGGTCCTCGCGCCACTCGTGCGCGGCAAGAAAGGTCATTACAGGAAGCTGATAGAGGACGTGCGCAAGGAGGGCTTCGTGCGCGTGCGCGTCGACGGTGAGATGCATGAGGTTACCGACGACATTGAGATGGACCGCTATAAGCAGCACACCATAGAGATAGTTGTGGATAGGCTGATCGTGAAGGACGGTATCCAGAAGCGTCTCAATGACTCTGTCGAGACTGCCTTGAAGAAGGGCAACGGCGTGCTGGGAATAGATGTAGCAGACGAGGAGGAGATGATCTTCTCCGAAAATTTCGCCTGCACCGAGTGCGGGATCAGCATGGGTGAGGTCGAGCCTAGGATTTTTTCATTCAACACCCCCTATGGCGCATGCCCTGAGTGCAACGGCCTCGGAAATCACAAGCGTCTGAACCCGGACCTCATCATACCGGACAAGGGCAAGTCGATTGATCAGGGAGCGATTGTCCCGTTCTCACGCGGCACGCATGAATGGATCACCGCTCTTTTCAAAGGCCTTGCCGCCGAGTTGGGGTTCTCTCTCAAGAAGCCAATAAAAGATTTAACGGATGTCCAATATGATGCGCTGCTGCATGGGACGGACAGACCGATAACCGTCACCTATGCCAGCCGGTTCCGCGGGTCCACCCGAACGTATCGCACCCACTTCGAGGGGATCATCAACCTTATGCAGAGGCGCTACTCCGAGACCGGCTCCGATATGGTCAAGGAAGAGGTCGAGCACTATATGTCCGAGATTCCATGCTCCACATGCGGCGGCAAACGTCTCAAACCGGAGAGCCTGGCGGTCACTATCGGCGGGCTGAATATCTCGGAGGTAGCCAACAAATCCATCGGCGCGACATATGACTGGTTCAGCACGCTCCACCTCACCCGGCGTGAGACGATCATAGGTGAGCAGATCATCAAGGAGATACGCGCGCGGCTCAAGTTTTTGCTGGATGTTGGGCTTGAATACCTGACGCTCGATCGCACAGCCGCCACCCTGGCAGGCGGGGAAGCTCAGCGGATCAGGCTCGCGACTCAGATCGGCAGCGGGCTGATGGGCGTTCTCTATATACTAGACGAGCCGAGCATCGGGCTTCACCAGCGAGACAACAAGCGGCTGATCGAAACACTGCTGCGCCTGCGCGACCTCGGCAACACGATTATCGTGGTCGAGCACGACGAGGAGACCATAGAGGCGGCTGACTGGATAATCGATATCGGACCCGGAGCCGGTGAGCACGGCGGAGAAGTGGTGGCTGAAGGCACGCTAGATAAGATCAAGAAATCGGAAGAATCTTATACAGGTATGTATATGTCTGGCAAACTTTCTATACCAGTACCTGAACAGCGCCGGAAGCCCAATGGCAAGTGGATTAAGATCAACGGTGCGCGCGCTCATAACCTCCAAAACGTCGATGCGGCGTTCCCGATGGGGGTCTTTGTATGCGTGACGGGTGTATCGGGGTCGGGCAAGAGCACGCTTATCCAGGAGACTCTCTTTCCACGACTGATGTATGCCATTGAGGGGACGCATCGGGTCTGGGGCGAGCACGACAGCGTAGAAGGGCTTGAGAATATAGACAAAGTGATTGATATCGATCAGTCGCCGATTGGCCGCACGCCCCGCTCGAACCCGGCGACATACACGGGCGTCTTCGACATGATCCGTGAACTCTTCAGCAAGACCCCTGATGCCAAGGTGCGCGGTTACCAGCCTGGACGCTTCAGCTTCAACGTCAAAGGCGGCAGGTGCGAGGCGTGCAAAGGCGACGGGATCATCAAGATAGAGATGCAGTTCCTGCCGGATGTTTACGTGCCGTGCGAGGTCTGCAAGGGCAAGCGATATAACCGCGAAACCCTGGAAATAAAATATAAGGGTAAGAGCATAGCTGACGTGCTGGATATGACGGTGAGCCAGGCGACTGAGTTCTTCAAGCACATACCCAAAATTCATCGCCGGTTGGCGACAATCCACGATGTCGGGCTTGACTACATCCGCATGGGCCAGCCCGCGACCACTCTCTCGGGTGGTGAGGCTCAACGCGTGAAGCTTGCTACTGAGCTAGCCAAGCGTGCCACAGGCAAGACCCTCTATATCCTGGACGAGCCGACTACCGGCCTGCACTTCCACGATATTAAGAAGCTCCTTGAGGTCCTTGGGCGGCTGGTCGATGCGGGGAATACGATCCTGGTGATCGAGCACAACATGGACGTGATTAAGACAGCCGATTACATTATAGACCTCGGGCCCGAAGGCGGAGACAAGGGCGGTACGATTGTCGCCACAGGTACACCCGAGCAAGTCGCAGAGGTGCCGGAAAGCTACACCGGGCAGTTTTTGAGGAAGATGCTTGCAAATAAGTAGAGAGTTGAGGGTGGAGGGTGGAGAGTTCGGAAGGGAAAGGCACCTGAATTAATGTCGAATTGGGGACCCAAGTCCCGGACACATGCGTCGGGGGTTCAAACCCCCAACGATCAGCAATATAGTCAAAACGAACTGAGCGTGAAATTTTAAATTTTGAGCGTGGGCAGTTCGTTTTGGCTGTTTTTTTATATATGCAATTTCTTACCTTTGCAGTGATGCTTCGAGAGCGTATTCTCCGAAGCGGCTGCACGGGGCTTCGGGACATTCGTCCGCGAAGCATCTGCATGAAAAAGTACCTCCATAATTATAAGACGGCAACTCGCCTAAAATGTGGTTAACAGGTCATGATATTTCAGTTAAATGTTGTTCACGGGTGGTGGACGCGCCTTGTGCTAATGTTAATGTTGACAGCCCGGCTGGTTGCGGATAGAATGCGGGTGAGGTTGTTTCTGTAATGTAAGGCTGTGAGTTCGGCGGCTTCGGCAGCGAGGTTGGTGGAGATTGGTTGGCTGCGTGAGACTGGATGCTACCGAAGATTCTATAGTTTATGTCAAGGCCGTACTCACCCTATTTGCATCAAATGTGGTGCCATACTTGTGGATTGACCAGGCACACCTTGCGATCTTGCGCGCTATCACGAGCAGCGCCTGCACCTTCTTTAAGCCGCGAGCCAGACACTGCTCGTAGATCGGCTTCCAAACTTTACTGGTGACAGCCGAAAAGGCTGCATTGTATATTTATCTGCGTTATAGCGTACATTGACAACAAAATAGCGTTGCATGCCACAATGTACCCAAAGTCAGCCGCAGTGGCGAGTATTACTACTTCTACGATGGCCTGGGTAGTACCCGGACAATAACGGATTCCACCGGTACGCCGGTTGCTCAGTATGTTTACGATCCTTATGGTAAGCTATCTACCGAATCCGTAGACGGAGCGACACGGAGCGACATGGAACAGTTTCTTCACCGGCCAAATGCTGGACCGCACCACCAAGTTGATTGTCCGGGGAACCTTTCCCCGGACGCACATCTAGGGGGAATCATTTCCCCTAAATACCTATTGCAACCACACATTCTGAAGGAGTTCCAGAGCATCTCGGCAGACAGGTAATCCAGAAGTGGCGAGTCATGCAGCAGCTTTGTCAAGCTGATAAATTGCGCAGGCTTCGATACTAACATTTTCGTGAGTTTGTCAGGTGGTGTGCTTGATGCCGTTCCCGAAGCATAAAATGTTGATTGAAAGTTAATTTGCAGGGAAAGATTCCCCGGACTATCGAGACTATCGAAATCGTTTGCGCATTTGAATAGGGATCATAGTCCCGGATACATGCATCGGGGGTTCAAACCCCCGATGATCTGTGTACAATATTGATATGCGCATATGGTTCGTGTCCGTAACAGAACTCGACGATCGTCACTTGCTCGGCGAACACCTGGAACTGCATGTCATGGCTAATGAGCTGATATCACCGGGTGGGGGATGGCGCAATCATCCGGCAGTCAGGCTCTTCAGGGGCAAACTCGGCGCGCTATACAGGCGGCATGAGGCGCAAGTAGCCGAGATGCAAAGGCGAGGATTCACGGGACACAAGACGCCTTTCCCGGTCGAGAAAATCCCACCCGATCAGATGGACACAGAGGTGGATATTACCGCCGAGATGCTTGAAAAAGACCGCCATGATCTAGCCTATCGTAACAGGCTGTCTGAGGATCATGGCGGCCTTAGTTGGCGTAAAGTTACGCAGAAAACCAGCCGGCAACCTTAACGACTGCTTCCACTGTCTCTTCCAGGTCCTTGTCAGTGAAGTTCTCATTGACCGGCAGCGTGATGGCAGTATCCAAAACAGATTCAGCTACAGGACACATTCCCTTGCAGTAGCTCACCCTTGCAAATGGGTGGTCGCCGTGATCGAATGCGCTGTGGTCTGCAAATAATGGGTATTCGTATACGCACTGGGCTATATAATGCGCGCCCGCTCCGAGTCCTTCAGCCTGCAGAGCTTTTGCAAACTCATCGGCATCTGCCTTGAGCGCATTCTGATCGATCCTGAACATAAAGAACCACCACGATGGGTCGCATTTGTCAGTCGGCTTCGGGGTGAGGATTCCCTTTACATCTGACAATCGTTCATTTAGCTTTGTGGCCCAGGCTCTGCGCCTGGAGACTATGCTTTCCAGCTTGTAGCTCTGGGCAAGAGCTACGGCACCCTGAAGTTCGGTCATTCTATAGTTGTTTGCAAGGAAGAATGCCCGGCGCATGGCTTTGCCTGGCTCGCGGTCGTAGCATTTATCGGTTGAGAGGCGAAGGCGGCGGGCCAGATTGTCGTCGTTGGTGACAACAACGCCGCCGTCGCCACAGGATATATGCTTGAACTCATTGAGGCTGAAGCAGCCGATATCGCCGATACTGCCGATATATTTTCCGTCATACGTGCAGCCCCAGGCCTGAGCGCAGTCCTCGATAAGAAAAATGCCATGTTTGTCGCACAGCGATTTCATTGCATCAAGGTCGCATGCGTTGCCCCAAAGGTGGACCGCCAGGACCGCGCGGGTTTTATCCGTGATGCACTTTTCTACCGACTTCGGGTCCATGACATATGAGCGAGGGTCGACATCGGCGAAGACAGGCACCGCTCCCTGCCAGAGTATCGGAACAAGGGAGCCCATGTCGGTGATGGGGGTGACAATCACCTCATCGTCCGGCGATATACCGGCGGCCATTATGGCAGTATGTATGCTGGCAGTGCCGCTGCTAGTGGCGACGGCGTGTTTTGTTCCTGTGATCCGGGCAAAGTGCTGTTCCATATCATGGACTTTATTGCCTTGAGCGTAAAAGAGTGTTCCCTGATCCAGAGCTTCCCGGAGCTGGCTGAGCTCTTCCTCGACATATCTCTTGCCGGAGCCGTAAGGCTCGCTCTTAGCAGGTGCTCCGCCTGCTATTGCCGGAAGATGATTGTTAGCTGTTTCATTAGAACACTTCATTGGTTTACTACCTTCTTACTTATTATTAAGTGGAACAAGTTTTAATGCATTACCGGAGTAGATTTGATTTGTCACTTCTTTGGGCAGATCGAGAGAGTTAATGAACTCCTGGTGCTTGTTGTCGAAATAATCGCGAGCATACAATATCCTGTCGCTGTAGTCGATCAGGAACTGTCGACCGAACTCGGGGTCTCGGCTGAGAGCGTTGCAGCCTGAGCCGCTGGATATATCGCAATACAGGTTCGGGTAAGTATCAAGCATATCTATGAGCTTTCCACCAGGCTCCACCTTGCCAGTGGGGTAGGGCTCTTTGTCGAACTTGTCATCGCCTGATATGTGCGCCCAGAAGCCTGGAGCATGTCCGAGGAATATCGTGTCCGGGCAGGCTTTTACTGCCCTTTCCAGCGCTTCGATGCCGCCGCCGTACCAGTAGTTTGGGCGCGGGTATTTGGCGTATGTCTCGAACTCATAGTCCAAGTGGACAATCACCGGCAGCCCCTTCTCGCCGCAGAACCGGAACATGCGCAGGGCATCGGGGTTGTCATACATCATCCTGAACTTCAACTCGCCGCATATGCGCACTCCATAGATTCGGATAGCCGCATCGAGTTTGTCTATGGCGTCGGGCTTTCGAGGGTCGGGTGTATAGCCAAGGATGAACCTGCCCGGCGCCCGTTCGGCATAAGAGATGCACCTGTCGAAGGAGATGGCGCAATCGGTGCCGGCTTCAGGTGGAAGCACAGGCAAAAACGCCGGGTCATGCTCATCTGCCGGTGTTTCCCACGAGAGCAGCCATGTAATATCAATATTGTGATCATCCATGTTTTTCAGGAAACGGTCCAGATTGTGACCGTGCCAGTCAGGATGATTGTGCGCGTCTATTATCATTACTCTATTCCTACCTCAATGCTGATCGTCCGGGGTATTCTTGCCACGGACGTGATTTGTGAGGGTCGGCGTTTCGGGCAAGAATGCCCGAGAAGAGTGGTTGGGGGCAGGAATACCCCCAACCATCATGTTTCCGAGCCTCCGCAGTTCTATTTGAGAGGTAATGTTACGGGCATTCCTGTCTTAGACGATTTGTAGATTGCCAGTATCAGCTCGACTGCCTTGCGAGCCTCCTCGCCCGTTACCATCGGGTCGCGGTCTTCCTGTATTGCGCGGACGAAGTCCTGTATTATAATACGATGGCCTTCCTTAAAGATGTCCGTCGGGTTAGATGCGGCCGTATCTTTTGTGTCGTCGCCGCTCTCGGACATTTCTTCCCCTGGGACGCTCCACTCAATAATCTGCTCTCCCTCGACTCGTATGCTGCCCTTATCGCCGTGAAACTCGAGCCGGTGGTTGAGCCCGGGGTTAACGGACGTGGTGCCTTCGAGCACACCGAACGCGCCGTTTGCAAACTTGATCGCAGCAACGGCGGTATCTTCGACCTCAATATTGCGCACAAGCGGCGCTGCATGCGCGTAGATACTCTCGATAGGCCCCATTATCCAGTTGAGCAGGTCTATGCAGTGGACGCCCTGGTTCATTAAAGCTCCGCCGCCGTCTAGCTCCCAGGTGCCGCGCCAGTCGCCTGAATCGTAGTATTCCTGGCTTCGATAGTATTTGATATATGCATCGCCCAGGACCATCTTGCCGAGCTTGCCGCCGCGCACCGCATCCCTGACCTTGATCCAGTTTTGGGATGTTCTCCTCTGGAAGACCCCGCCCAGCTTAACATTTGCCTTATGGCAGGCCTCTATCAGCGCGTCGATATTTTCGAGTTTAATATCCATCGGCTTTTCGGATAAGACATGCTTGCCTGCTTTTGCCGCGTCTATTCCTATCTTGGCATGCAGACCGGATGGTATGCATATGCAGACTGCGTCTACCTCCGGGTCGGCAAGCAGTTCTTTATAATCTGTATAAACCTTCGGGCTGCCGTTCTTCTCTGCGAGAGCTTCGGCCTTTTCTTTAATGATATCGCAGACCGCGACCAGTCCGGCTCCCTCCGAACCTTCTATGCCGAATGCATGCCACGGCGCAATCACACCGCAGCCTATTATGCCGAACCTTACTTCATTGCTTTCCACTGTTTATTATCCTTCTATAGATTGCGCCACTCAACTCCCTCTCCTGGGGGAGAGGGCGCAACCCGATTTTATATTTGATATTTTGTATTGATTATTTGCGAGCTACTGACCCGGCGTATTTGGTGAACTCATCGTGCGCCCATCCCTGCCACTCAGGCTTAACACCGAGCGACTTTATGTCATTGTAATATCCGCATATAAACCCGCCGCCGTTGGATCCGAGCTTGTCTATGAGTTCCCGCGCCCGTTCTCGAATATATGGCTCATTGCCCGTCGGCAGATCACGCTGGATATCGACAGGCGCCCAGATAGCCGTCTTGCCTTTGCATGTCTGGGCTAGGAAGTCCAGGCCGGAGAGAGTCGGCTGATGGAGCTGAAGGACCTTAACGCCAATATCCGCCAGAGTGGGGATGATATCTTTTATGTATCCGCAGGAGTGCATCCATACTGTTAGCCCCAGGCTGTCCGCATGTCCCACCAACTCTCTGAAACCCCACTCGAACATTTCATGCCAGGTCTTGGGCGAGACGAGCAGCCTCTCCTGAGTGCCCCAGTCTTCGCAAAAAAATACACCATCGGCACCGACCCTTGCCCACTGTGTCATACAGCCCTTGAGCAGATCGACGATCCGTCTCTGAAGAGCGTTGACTTCGTCCGGGTAGAGCAGCACATCTGCAAGAAACTCCTCGATCCTGCGCATATAACGCATGAGCGCAAACGGAAAACCGCGCAGCACTCCAAGCCTGTATTTATCCTGGTTTTGCGAGAAGAGGTCTCTTGCGCCCTCATATCGCAGAGGCAGGTCCAGGCGAGGCATTATATAACTGTCCAGGTCGGACCAGTCCTTTATGACGCCCTCTATGACTTCGCCTGACGTAGTATTCGGCAGGCATTTCCATACGTTGTGCCACTCGTCTTCCCACTGCCTGTAGCCTTCGCATTCCCATGTTCGCCAGGGTTTCCAGTCAGGGTCCTCACCGATTCCGCCGATGCATAAGTCGTTAATATATGGTTCCGGCAAACAGCATGGGCAGCGATCCGGTCCGTCATAGTTAATGCACCTGGTTACCAGCTCTCTGCTTGTCATTTATCCGCGCACAACCTTTTCCAGCTTATGCGACTGTGACGATTTCTCCGCTGCATCCAGAAGCGCCATAATTTCAAGCGCATCGTCCAGAGTTGCGGGCTGCTCGGTCCCCTTGAAGAATGCTTCGACTTTGCGGAGCATGGATGTGTATGCTTTTGACATATCCACACTGTAAGAGACTGCATGCTCTTTATCTCTCAGACATCCGCCATAGATCCAACTGCCCTCAGTCAGCTCGACTACTCCACGGCGTCCGTCGTCATAATCGACTGTGCAAACCACGCCGGTCGAGGTATTGGCCGACTGCACGCTAACAGCTCCGCTTCCTATAGCCCTCTGAAGCATCTCGAAAGCATGGACTCCGTACCATATGATGGAACTGCCTGCCGGGGCCTTGCCGAGCGGGCCGTATGTCCAGACCATTTTCGGCTGCGGTATCTGACTGGAGGCCTCTGCAAGCTCACTTGTAAACCTCAGCGATGATGTAGAGAAGATTCTGAGATTCTTGGACGCGGCCAGATCGTAGATGGCTTTGCCGTTTTGGATAGTGTCTGCAAGAGGCTTGTCCAGAAAGATTGGCTTGCCAAGGTCTGCGCATTTCTTGAAATACTCCAGGTGATATGTCGGGTCGTTTACCTCGAGCATGATCGCATCGCAGTCGGCTATGGCTTCATCGAAATCGAGTGTGACAGGCACGCCCCATGATTCCAACTGCTCCTGTCTTTTATCCAGACCCTCTTCACTCTGAAACGGAGTGGAGAACCGCAGGCAACTGACTACCTGCATTCCATCAATCTTACGCTCCGCCGGGCACTCGGGATCATTTATACTCCTGGAGAACTCGACGCTGTGACTGGTATCCAGACCTATTATTGCTGTTCGTATTTTCTCTGACAAAACACTACCTCCAAATGGTTGAGTAAGATGCTAAAGGCCGGCTGTCTCGGTCACAAGAGGTAGACTAATCGGTTTGCCTGCCCGGCTCGACGCATACGCGCCAAGCACGATCTCGACAGCCTTGCGTCCTTCGATCCCGTCAATTGCCGGTTTTCGGTCTTCATCGACTGCGCTGATAAAATCCTCGAACTGAGCGATATGCCCGGCAGCCGAAAAAGCCATGGGGCTGTTAGCCCCGCTGCCGATTGAGCTGTCTTTGGACAGGATAGGGCAGGGCGCTTCATCTTTTAATTTCCAGTATACTACATCGCTGTCTTCAATTATAGCCGTTCCTGCATCCCCCATTATTTCTATACGCACATGCAAACCAGGATAGGCGCATGTCGTCGCTTCGATTGTGCCCAGTGTGCCGTTTTCAAACTCCAGAGAGGCCACAAGGGTGTCTTCAACCTCGATGTCATGGTGGAGTGTCCGCGCATTTGAGTAAATGCTCTTTACCGGCCCACCGATCCACCTGATCAGATCGACAGCATGTATTCCCTGGTTCATTAGAGCGCCGCCGCCGTCCATATTCCAGGTGCCTCTCCAGTTGCTGGATGAGTAGTAATCGGATTCTCTATAATAATGAACATGGCCGTTGAGCAGGACCAGCTTTCCGAACTGGCCTCTGTCGACCGCTGACTTTATTGCAGCGAGTGCAGGATCATAGCGCCTCTGCGAGACAACACCCAGCTTCATCCCAGTTCGATTTGCAGCATCTATTACTGCATCCGCCCCGTCAAGAGAAATGGCGAGCGGCTTTTCGACTATAACGTGCTTACCCGATTCAAGCAGCTTCACCGCTTGCCCGGCGTGCAGACCCGAAGGCGTGCATATTGTCACGATGTCTATATCCGGATCGGCAGCTATATCGTCTACGCTTTTGTAAGCCCTGGCATCGTGTTTTTCAGCGAATGAGCGAGCGGCATCAAATGGTATGGCTGTTGCCCCGACAAAGCGCGCTTGTTCGATCCGACTTATTGCCTCGGCATGAAGACTCGCGACGTTTCCCGCTCCTATTATTCCGAAAGCATATACGGCTTTTCGCATTTTTCCTCCCATTTATGCCGAATGTCTAAAGAAATGCCAGTTTCCCATTTGTTCAGGATCACCTGGGTCATCATCAAGCAGTGCCTTATAGTTATTTATTACTGCTTTGAAAGCCTCTACGTATTCGTCGATGACCTCTGGCCAATAGTGCTTGAACCATGGCACGGCGAAAGTGCGCTTTCCTATGCCTTCGCTTATCGGCAGGCAGCCTCTGCCTTGGCGAACATCCTTGATGCTGTTGACGATGCGGGTGGGTCTGCCTTGACCATATACATCACAAGTATTGAAGAGTGGGTGCAGATGCAGAGGCATATTGCAGCCTGCGTTACACATTTCACAGCCCTGTTCTTGCAGCGCCTTGCAGAAGCGCGTGATCGACAGACCGCCAAGTTCTTCCGGCACATAAAGTCCGTGCGCGAAATACCAGCCGCCCATTGTGGAACCTGATCCGGGGTCTGTCCGATGCGCCCTGATACCCGGGACGCCGTCGAGCCGGTCCCAGAAATAGTTCATAGCTTGCTGTATCTCGGCCATACGCTCATCATAATACTTGAGCTGTACGCGCCCCACTGCAGAACTCATCTGATGCATTCTAAACTTGTAACCGCCGAGCGGCAGACCTGCGAATGGCACCAGAGACGGGGTCCGGATATTCGAATTGTATTTATCATAGTGGCCGAACGCAATCGCTCTTTCGTATATTTCGAGGTCGTCGGTGACAAGCATTCCCGCCTCACCGACGGCAAAAGCCTTAGCGCTCATAAGCGACATTGCGCCTACATCACCTATAGTACCGAGTTTTCTGCCTTTGTATAGACCGCCCTGAGCATGGGAGACGTCTTCAATAACTTTTAGATCATGTTTGCGAGCGATTTCCATTATCGGGTCCATATCGCAGGGGTGGCCGACGTAGTGGACGACCACTATTGCTTTTGTGCAGTCTGAAATCCTGTTTTCCATATCTGCCGGATCAATGCAGAGTGTGTGTGGGTCTATCTCAGCGAATACAGGGGTTGCGCCGAGGCTGTAGCATGGCAGGCAGGAAGCCCAGTAGGTGATCGAGGGGCAGATTATTTCATCGCCCGCGCATACTCCGCAGCCGAACATCGCAGAAAGAATGGCCGAAGTGCCGTTGTTGAAGCCGAGAGCATATTTTGTCTTCTGCCACTGTGCAAATTCGCTCTCAAAGAGCGCAGTGATATCGGTGCCCGACATGGCCGTGCGCCTGAGCACATCCAGCACGGCCTCTTCGTCTTCTCTGGTGACGATGGGCCAGCGGAACATGTCTTCATGGTCCGCTGTAATAGCTTTATCGATGAGCGCTGCCGGTCTGGACAACTTATGCCTCCATACTAGTGTGATTACATTACCTAGTATGACAGAACAATTAGTTGCGTGCTACCGAAAACCAGCCAAAATGTATCGAAAAGAGACCATGCAATATTTGAGGTAATCGAGTCTTACGGATGGAAAAGGAATTTTCCTCCAAACTTGGCAGTGTACCATGGCACGTTTCCCGGCACTTGCCCTATATGTCCATCAAGATATGATACCTGAGCGCGATTATGATGGACCGTGCTGGTTGCATTGTTCTGGCAAAACAGCGCATCATCCAAGCCTTTCGACGCATTTACTGTAGCGACCGGAGCTTCTTCCACCAGAAAGATGTTTTGACTGGTATTGAAGAACAAATTTATTTTTACTCCTACTCGATTTGCTTTCATTCTTCCATCATATGAGAGAGTGCCGGTGTAATTCCCAGTAGCGGCATTCCGGGTTGCCCATGTGCAGTATGCATTCATTGTATAACTGAAATAGTCTGTGTCTTTGTAAGCAGGGTCGGTCGCTCTGGGGTCAGACGGACATTTAAAGACTTTTTTGCTCCTGATGTATTTGAAGATGACGCCTTTCGAAGTGTCGTTCGCTATGTCGGTGATGATGTCTCCATTGCCGGTTGCTGTGGTATAAAGGTTGAGACCTGGCAGTGTACCGTCAAAATCATCTGCGTACATAATGCACGCGCGAGTGATTTGTGATAGGTTGTTTGTGCATGTTGTCACTTTTGCTTTGTCTTTCGCTGTCGATAATACAGGAAAGATAATCGCTGCCAGGATAGCAATTATCGCTATTACTACCAGCAGTTCGATAAGTGTAAAACCTCTTCTTCCCATACCACTTCTCCCCCTGCAGTAAGAAGATATATTAGGTTAAGAAACCATTCTCTTCCGGCAGATTTGACGAAAGCATATCTTCTATTTCTCATTTATTATTATGCCAGAATACTTTATTGCTAAGCGTATTATTACATGCCTTATCAGAAAGTGCAATTGGAAAAACTACATACACTAATTTAATGAGATGACTTTCGGTAGTCGGATGGGTTGATCCCGGTTACAAGCCTGAACTCTCTGTTAAAGGCTGAAAGGCTGTCATATCCGACTGAGTATGCAACTGCTGCAACTTTCGCGTCCGAGCTTTCCAGCAGTCTCTTTGCGGCGTTAATGCGTATTTGGATGATAAACTCTTTAATCCCGAGTCCGGTCTCCTGTTTGAAGACTCTGCGCAGTGTCGATGGCGATATGCAGCATACGTTAGCTATGTCTTCGATAGATTGCCTATTGGCGTATGAAGCATTGAGATGAGAGATGACTTCCTTGACAAGCGGGTTGGGTTTTTTGACTCCGGCCGATCCGGTGGTTGCGGCGCGGCTGACTATAAGCACAAAACGCTCCAGCTCACATAAAACAAGCTCATGCCAGCCGTATCGCTTTCCTGATATCTCGTCCTTGATATTTCTCAGCAGCAGTTCAACGTTGTTTGTCTCCACGGAGTTGAGAGCAAACGCCGTCATTCCTGCGAGCCTGTTAAGCCCTTCCAGAGCAGCAGGCCGTGACTCCAGAATAATGGGCGAAAACATAAGCACCGCCCGCAGCAATGTGTTCTTGCCTTCGGCAATACCATAATGCACGTCGTCGCCATGGACCATTAGTCCCGAGCCCGGCGATAGCTCGTAGGCGGTGTCTTTTACAAAATACCTGCCATTGCCCCTCAGCGCAATGGAGAATTCGACCTCCGAATGATAATGCGCCTCTGGTACATATGTGCTCCACGAGATGAGAACAGGCAAGTCGCCATCCCGAAAGAGTTTTTGCATGTGTGATCTTGCTCGAATGTCGCTGTCAGCCATATAATATGCCGGTAATTATGATGTGCCATCTATAGTATAACCTACTTATTCTGCCGGCGCCATAAAATATTGAGGATTTGATATCAGCTCATACACAGCTCATACAAAGGGTATTGACTGAATGCCATAATATAAGGTAAACTGCGCATGTGCGAAAATGATAGAATAATGAGCGAAAGTGAGCGTTGGACAGGCGTAAATCAGCAATAAATTGTTCAGTTACATATAAAAAGAGGTAGGCTGTTATGTTTGCGCAAAAGAAAATTTGTGCGGGTTTCACGTTGGTCGAATTGCTTGTGGTAATTGCAATAATTGCGATCCTTGCTGCTGTTTTGTTCCCCGTATTGACAAATGCTAAGGACAAGGGGCGTCTGACAAGCTGTATGTTCAACTTGAAGACCCTTTCCAACGGCATGAGGATGTATGCAGATGATAATGGAGGCAGGCTGCCTTGTTCGTTTTTTGGGTGGATTCCATCGCAAGTGGACTGGGTCAATTGTGTAGCTGGTGCCTATAACAAGGTTTATCCTCGACGTGGCTCTCTTTTCAAGTATGTAAGAAATACTGCTGTATACAAATGTCCATCGGATGCAGGCATCGCGCCTAATCGAGTTACTCAAACCGACATGACAGTGGCGCTAAAAGATTACGCAATATCTTATACTATGAACTGGCTGCTTGGTCCTAATGATATTTATGAGCCACCTGTTTTGGATACAATCCCGCGTCCTACCAAGGTTCTGCTGCTGATCCATGAGGGCCGTAAATATATTGACGATGGCTGTTTCTGCTGGCGTAATCCAAACATAGGCGATGCTAATCAGCCCAGCGATATTCATCTCGGCGGAACTGCCGCATCATATGTCGACGGTCATGTGAAATGGTTGAGCAAAAAAGCTTTTGAAACTGAGCGTGACAGCAATATCTGGAATCCTGGGTTGAAGTCACTAAAATAACAGGTCTATTAGAGCACAGGCAGATACTTATTGAGTTCCCACTGTGTCACCTGGCTTCTGAACTCAGCCCATTCCTGCTTTTTGTTCCAGATCAGCCGCTCGAAAGCATGGTCGCCCAGTGTTTCCCTTACCAGTTCGCTGTTTTCTGCAGCGGCGATAGCCTCTCCAAGGCTTCCCGGCAGGCTCTCGATCCCGCGCTCTTTGCGTTCTTCTTCAGTAAGCTCATAGAGGTTGTCGGTCATCTCGGGCGGCAGTTCGTATTTACCTTCAATTCCTTTAAGCCCGGCTGCAAGCATTACGGCAAAGGCCAGATAAGGGTTGCATGCAGGATCTGGGCACCTGAGTTCGGCACGGGTAGCCACCTCCTTGCCCGGTTTGTATAGGGGCACGCGGACCAATGCGGACCTGTTTTGCTGCGACCACGCGATATATACCGGCGCTTCATAACCGGGCACCAGCCGCTTGTATGAGTTGACCCACTGCGCCAGTATCAGCGATATCTCTTTTGCATGCTTGAGGAGCCCCGCAATATAGCTTTTGGCGATGTCGGAGAGATGGTTCGGATCGTTGGCATCGAAGAATGCATTGTTGCTGCCGGTAAAAAGCGACTGATGCGTATGCATGCCGCTGCCGTTTGTCCCGAATATCGGTTTGGGCATGAAAGTTGCGTAGACCCCATGCTCATGCGCAATTTCTTTGACTACCAGCCTGTAGGTCATCGCCGAATCAGCCATGGTCAGGGCGTCGGCATAGCGCAGGTCGATCTCATGCTGGCTCGGGGCGACTTCGTGATGACTGTATTCGACCCCAATTCCCATTTCTTTCAGCACAAGAATAGTGTCGCGCCTGAGTGATGAGGCAACGTCAAGCGGTGTAAGGTCGAAGTAGCCCCCTTCATCGAGGATCTCGGTGCCGGAGCTGTTCTTGAAGTAGAAATATTCCAGCTCGGGGCCGACATAGAACGAAAAGCCCATGGCCGCGGCTTTTTTCATTGTTCTCTTGAGAATGAAGCGGGGGTCTCCCACATAAGGCTCGCCTTCGGGGGTCATGACATCGCAGAACATTTTCGCGACCGACTTCTCCGACGGCCGCCATGGCAGGAGAGTAAATGTGGACGGATCGGGCATTGCGATCATGTCGCTCTCTTGTATGTCCTGATACCCGGTGATAGACGAGCCGTCGAACCCCATTCCTTCATCGAGCGCGCCTTCAAGCTCCTCGATGGTGATCGCGAAACTCTTCATCTGGCCAAGAATGTCCGTAAACCACATCCGTATAAATTCGACACCCTTGTCCTGGCATGCTTTAAGAACCCATTCTTTGCCTCTGTCGGCCATGTTTATGCCTCCCTTGGGATAGCTAAAAGTGGAGAGTGGAGAGCTTAGAGCCCAAACCAGTCACCACACACATTCCCTCTCCTGGGGGAGAGGGTCAGGGTGAGGGCGCAACCCCTCCATTAGCGTGAGTTCCCGCGAAATGATGTTAAACTCTCTATCAAGTAACGAACTTATACCCGACCCCATGGACAGTCTGAATGAGGTTATCGTGCTTGATCCCGAGTTTTGCGCGGATTCGTCTGACGTGCACGTCTACTGTGCGCAGCCCGCCAAAGTATTCATATCCCCAGACCTGGTTCAAAAGCGCTTCGCGGGTATGAACGCGGCCCGGATGGGCTGCCAGGAACCTTAAAAGCTCGAACTCCTTGAAAGTCAATGCAAGCTGCCTGCCTTCGACGGTGACCTCAAAGCTCTCCGTGTCGATCACAAGGCCGTCGGCGGTAATTTGTTTGCCTTCTTTTGCACTTTGGCCTTTTGCGAGCAATCGCGCAATACGCAGAGCGAGTTCAGATGCTTCATAGGGGTAGAGAATGAAATCATCCAGATATCTGGACTGCAGTTCTTTGGCGTCTATGTTCTCGATCACTGCCATCCTGGGAGCTTCAGCCACCTGATCATAGTTGGCAACAAGGTCTTTGGCATATGGCAGAGCATTTTCACCACTGCGCATATCCAGTATCACGATCTCGGGGCTGCCGTTTGCGACGGCATTCGACAGCGAGTCAACATCCCACGCTGACGTAACGAAATGACTCAGTCCCGCGACCGAGGCGGCAATGGATGATAAATCGCGTTCATTCTTTCCAAGAACAAGGATTCTGGGCATAGTCATTTTCAGGAGCTTTGTTGCTCCACCTGAACCATTATATATTTGATCTGTTGTCATGTCCAGCGCCTTTAGGGGTGACATCAGGGCTAACGCGCGAATTACAAAAATGTGAACGCCTGATAGGTGACGATCTCCGAATCGTCACCTTAATGCCGAATTGTGGTCTCCGAACCCCGCAACATTTGCTCGAATAGCCGGATTCGGAGATCCTTACCCATCAATTGTCTGCTGCCTTTTTTCGCCGATTTTCTCGCTTACTGTAGGAGCAGGAAAACCGGCGAAAGAGAAATACTGAACTATAGTATAGGGCAATCAATGTTTCGGCGCCGTTACGCGAGAGTTAAGCGTATGTTAAGGGAGTTACGAGTTGTGGGTTACGAGTTGTGGGTTACGAGTTATGGGTTATGCGAGCGTAGAGCCTGACAAGTAAGCGTATCGTCATTCGCAACTCTCAACTCACAACCCATAACCCATAACTTAATTATGCCGCAGCTTCTACATCGAATCGTGGGGTGTAATCTTCACACTTATATGAGTGTGACTGCTCGTCCGGGCTTTCCGCGTCGGACATGTAGATAGCGTAGCCGCTTCTTGTGCATTTCTGATAGCTCTGATCGTAGTTTTCGCAGTCAAGGCACCGTCTTAAAACACTCCAGCACACACTGCATCGTATGCTGCCGATAAGCTCTATTCTGCCGCACAGCGGGCAGTGGATATAGACTTCCTTGAACTGGCGGTCCGTCTTTTGCAGAGACTCGCGCATGGTCTTATTGAATTTAACAAGCTGCTCGGCGAGGTCCGCCGTTGCGCTGAGCATCTGGTTCATCTCTGTCGGCGAGAGGTATTGCGACACGCGGTCGTCGAGCAGGTCCAGCACTCCGGTGCATGCCTTTTGAATCAGCTTGAGGTGAGACTGAGCCGTCTTTGGCCGATATGCGGCTTTCTTTCTTTCCTGCCTGGCGACGCCGCGCAGAATCTCCTCTGTCACATTTAATGGAACGCGCAGGAAAGCCTCGGTCTTCGAAGGCACTTCGTTGATGGCGCCTATTATCTTCTTAAGTTCTTCCACCGAGAGGCGCTCGGCTCTTACTTTTTTCGCGAGCCTGATCTGTACTTTCTGGTTGTCATTGAGCTGCTTTATGGCGTAAGCGTGTCCCTCCAGGAATTCACCCTCGCCGTCTTTCGGCTTTGCCAGAAGCTCATCGAGAATGCATTCTGGAAGCTCCAGCAGGTCCAGGTATCTGCGCATGGTGGAGTCGGCCACACCTAGTGTCTTCAAGCACTTCTCCCACGGCATAAACTCCAGCAATTTCTTAATCGCCCTGGCCCGCTCGACCGGGTTCAAATCCTCGCGCTGGAAGTTCTCTAAAAGGGCGTCAGTGCTGGCGTCCTCATCATTGAGTTCGCGTATTACAGCCGGTATCTGAGTTAATCCGGCCAACTGCGACGCACGCCAGCGGCGTTCTCCCATCACTATTTCATATTTATCCGGCCCTACCGGACGTACTACGATAGGCTCAAGCACACCACGCTCTCGAATGGACATTGCCAGTTCGAGCAGAGAGCCCTGATCGAATGTTTTCCTTGGCTGATCGGCAGCGGGTGCTATTTTTGAGATGTCGACAAGTTCCATTAAGACAGTCTCCTCTGATATTGCCAGCACGGTCTACAATGGTAATTATGGCTGTATTACGCTTCAAGACAAGAGTGAGGGATGCAAAAACGTAAAGTTTACCGGATAGATGCGCAGGTTTTTGCCTGAATAACGCTGCCGTCGGTGGCAATTGTGACGGCTCCGCATCTGTCCGTGCGGTATACTCGCGCTCCGCACGATTCCAGCCTGTCGATGGCCTGTGATGAGGGGTGACCGTAGTTGTTATGGCGTCCGCAGGAGATAATGGCGATTGCTGGCTTTACCGCGGCCAGCCACTGTGCGGACGATGCAGCTTTTGAGCCGTGATGGCCCACCTGCAGCACCTGCGCTCGAACGGACATACCTGAGTCAAGAATATCCTGCTCGGCCTCTTCCTCTGCATCCGCCGCGAGGAGTATTGCCGCCTTTTTGTATACAATCCTCAGCACGATCGAGTTGTTGTTTAGGTCGCTGTAGTGCATCTCGGGATCGGGGCTTAGGACCTGGACTGTAACGCCGTCGCCCATCTCGATCTTCTGCCCGCGCTTGGCGATTCGATAAGTCGCCCCGCTCATCTTGACCTGCCTTAGGAAGCGTTTGTAGAAAGGCGACGCATGCTTTGCCCCGATGTCCATGACTACTTTTGCCGGTACGGCTTTTAGCAGACCCGCATAGCCGCTGACATGATCTGAGTGCGGATGGCTCAACACGGCCACATCTATCGCATTCTTGCCCATCCTGTGTAGATAAGGCACCACAACGCTTTCGCCGACAGTGTCGCTCTTGCGCCAACTGCCGGTCCCGCAGTCCATTACCATAACTTTGTCCGAAGGCGTACGCATGACCACGCACAGCCCTTCGCCGACATCCATCACCGTGACATCCAGTGTTTTCCCGCTGGGCAGCAGCGCGCTCGCCCATATGCCGACTGCTGCCAATACGGCGACAATGATTATCAGGAGCCTTTTATCACTTCTCAATGTCGGACCTCACATAACTCAACGCCACATATAATATCAGATAGTATCCCGCGATTGCCAGGAGCCCCGGCGAGGAGACTGCGATCGAGCTGTGATCCCACGACCCGAGATAGTCGACTACAGCCAGCATCCCCTTTGTCACAATCGTGCCCAACCACCCGACCAGCCCTCCGATAATAGGTATTGGCGCGAAGACAGGTGCCAGCATTCCGGCGGCAAATACAAGTGGAACACCAAGCGCAAGAGCCATGTTCGCGGGTAGAGAGACGAGTGAGAAATAGTTGAAGTAATATGCGATCACCGGTGCAGTAAAGACCGTGACGCTCAGCGTGGCGATACCTGCCCCAGCGATTTCTGTCGATATCTTACGCAGCCAGGCTGGTCGACTTGCTTGATTCTTACACTTTGCCGGAACGAGACCGGCGTGCGCAAGGAGTGATTCGACCACAGGCGCGATTGATATCAGCGCCCACACCGCAAGAAACGAGAGCTGAAAACCGACATCGAAGAGATACGACGGATTGATCGCAAGCACAACAAGCCCGGTTGCAAAGAACAGAACCCTGATATTAGGTGTCTTCTTAAAGAGCGGCGCGAGCATATAGAAAATTGCGATCAGCGATGCGCGGACCAGCGACGGCTTCGGCCCGACCATAAACAAGTATGCTATCACCAGAATAATAATAATTATGTTGCGCCCCTTAGGCATTATCTTGATGCGCCTGAGCAGGGGCGTGGCAAGCAGCAGGATTATGTAACAATTGAAGCCGGATGCCGCAAGTAAATGCATGGTGCCTGTCTTGCCGAAGTTGGCGAGTGTCTGCCGCGGCAGGTATGAGTATGTGCCCAGCACCATACCTGCGATCACGGATGCCTCGCGTTCGGGTGTGATTCGGTATATGCTCTTTACGATGTAATGCTTTGCCCTGAGCGCAGCCGACACGAATATATTACCCGATGCGCCGTTGAGTATTCGCACTTGGGATGCACTTGCATATGCGCAGGAGTATATGTTTTGCCTTGCCAGATACTGCCGCCACGAGAACTGTCCGGGGTTGGTCGGGTCTCTGGGCGGGTAGGGGACGGCGCTGATCCTGACGCGGTCGCCGTATTCGAGTTTTGGCGCATTTCCGTCTTTGCCGGGGTAGAGGTTTAGCATGACAAGTCCACTTGCGTAACGCCATTCGCAGTGTATCTGGACACGTTTAACGCGGCAGATCAAACGTATTTTGTCCTCACTCGTCTCCGGGTCTGACGCGACCACACCCTCAAACGCTCTTGCTCGAAACACATAGCGGGATATGTCATCGTCGGGGATTTGCGTGTTCAATTGGTAATAAGCCGCGCCTATGACAAATACAGTCGCGGCTATAAGCACACTCTCGCGCGATAATGTCTTTGCGAATATGTAAAGCCCGATTACTGTAAGAAACGCGATAGAAGTCCATATGATGGGGTGCATACAGGCCGCTGCCAATATCCCCAGCGCGAAGCAGATCGCTATGAGTGCTGTCTTGCTCTCAGGCTTCATGATGTTAATAATAGCGTTGATGTTTAGTGTATGCAAGAGGATTGTGGATTGGATGCCTGGGGTGGGTTGTAATGCTTACCGGGGTTCTAATATCAACTTCTCTTTGACAGCGTAGCGAACCAACTGCGCACAGGTGTGCACATTCAGCTTTTTGAATATACGTTTTCTATGGCTTTCAACTGTGTTGACGCTTATAAACAGCCTGTCTGCTATTACTCTGCTGCTGAGCCCTTGAGCGACCAGCGCAACAATTTCGCGCTCTCTGTTTGTAAGCGATGCTTCTTCTTGATCTGATTCTATCGTAAAAGAAGCACGTAATGAGGGGGCTATCCACTTTTTTCCGCATGCTACAGACTCTATAGCCTTTTCCAGATCATCCAGAGGCGATAATATAGTAACAACTCCGAGGCCTCCCGCATCCCAAAACGCCTCTATCATGTCTTTTGTCATGACATCGCAGTATGCTATTACCTGCGCGCCCAATCTTACAATGTTAGTGATTGCCTCTAGATTTTTCAGAGTTATTTGCGGTGTACCAACCACCACATCAGGTTTCTTCAGTTTTATTGAAGCCATGGCTTCATCGGCAGACGCAGCGAAACCAAGAACTGAAAATCGATTGTGTTGTGAGAGGTATTCTCTTATAGCCCAGTTTATAATCGGATATTTATCAATCACATAAACGGATATCTTAGTTTGCGCGGTCATCTTTGTCTGCATGGTTATGGCCTCATATTCTGTTGTTGTATGTAGTTATAGTGTTAACGATTGATCAGTGCGGCGCTGATTGGTTTGCAGCCTCTTGCACCCATCCAGCATGATCTTTGGATGTTCACAGCCTCTTTATTATGTTTCCGGCAGCATGTTTCTTGCAAATTCACGGAATACCGTTAAACAATTATCGATTTATGTTTCCGATGATAGAAATAACAGCCGAATACAGAGCCATAGTTGAGTGGACGCAGTCATTTGACAAATATGACCATGTGTCTCAATTTATAGGGAGAAATAAGTTATGCGATTTTGTAATCTTAAGATTAGGACCAAATTGTTATCGGGTTTTGTTCTGGTAGCGTTGATTGCCGGTGTTATCGGATTTGTGGGCATATCAGGCATTAGAAAAGTTGCTGACGAGGACAAGAAGATGTATGTTCATATGACGGCGCCGATTTCTCAACTCAGCAATATGGCAATTACTTTTTATGAAATTCATATGGATCTGCGAAATATGGTGATGGCCGGCAATCTTGAGGAGCGCACTAAGTGTGCAAGCAAAATTCGCGACCTTACAGCCAGGATCAATGATCTTAGCGATGAATATGGCAAGACCATTTTCACCGATAAGATGAGGGATAATTTTGGCCGTTTTCAGCGGGCGCGGCGAGCATTTGCTCCTTCTAGAGACAAAATCATTGAGTATGCGCTTCAGGGCAAGAACGCCGAAGCTATTCGAATTATCAATGGCCCTGCAGCTATTGCAACAAAGCAAGAGCGCGAAGCCATTGATGATATGCTCAATATGAAAATATCTCAGGCGCATCAAACATCCGTCTCAAACAGCTCTACCGCCAAAGGTGTTTTAGAGATTGTGTTTGTGCTGATGACTGTAGGCATTATCGCGGCTATTGGGCTTGGCTTGCTTATATCATCCGGTATTTCCAGGCCAGTCAGTGAGATTGCTGAAGCTGCAGAAAGAGTAGCTGGTGGAGACCTTAGGCTAAATTTGAAGAGTGCTTCACAGGATGAGATTGGCTTATTGTTCGCAAGTTTTCAGAGGATGATAGAGGAGTTGCGCAGCGTTGTCGGAAATGTCAAGCACAGTGCGGAGATTGTGGCTTCATCTTCGCATGAATTATCCGCCATTTCAAAAGATGTCACACAAGGCACCCAGCAGATAATGGATACTGTTGGGCAGGTGGCTACAGGCAGCCAGGAGCAGTCACAAACAGCACAATCAAGCTCAGATGCGATGCAACAACTTGGTCGTGCCATTGATGAGGTTGCATCCGGCGCTCAGTCTCAGGCCAAGTACGTTGAGAATACGGTCGGGCTCGTTCAGCAGATCAGTGCATCTATAGAGGAAGTCGCAAATCTATCACAGGAGTCTGCAGTCAATGGCAAGCATGTAAGTGATATTGCGATAACCGGCGGCAAAGAGGTAGCCGAAACAGTCGGCGGCATGGAGAGGATCAGGG
Source organism: Armatimonadota bacterium (assembly GCA_039679645.1). Lineage (NCBI taxonomy): Bacteria > Bacillati > Armatimonadota > Armatimonadota bacterium. Next base: position 34,514 of record JBDKUO010000016.1, on the reverse strand, counting down.
AAGCTACTGAAAAGGTTGCCGAAATGGTCCGCCAACTCGGCGACAGTTCGCAGCAGATCGGCACAATCGTTGAGACAATTGACGACATAGCTGAGCAGACAAACCTGCTTGCTCTTAATGCTGCTATCGAAGCGGCTAGAGCTGGTGAGCATGGTAAAGGATTTGCTGTCGTGGCGGACGAGGTGAGAAAGCTTGCGGAGAGATCATCAAAAGCCACTGGTGAGATCGCCGATCTTATCAGTAATATTCAGGATATGACAAAGTCTGCTGTTGAAGCAATGAACGATAGCAGCAAGGAAGTGGCCGAGGGAACCGAACTCGCCGGTCATGCAGGTGAGGTCTTAAAGGATATTCAGAATGCTGTGGCGGGAATTGTTTCGGAAATACATCAGATTTCTGTGGACACTCAGCATGTCAGCGGTTCCAGCGCCGATATTGTGAAAGCCATCGAGAATGTGTCGTCAGTGACCCAGCAAACTACTGCCGCCGCCCAGGAGATGAGTGCGTCATCGGCCGAAGTCGTTCATCAGATTGAGCAAGTTGCCGCTTTGAGCGAGCAGAACGCAGCATCTGCTGAAGAGGTGTCGGCTGCTACCGAAGAACAGAATACGGCAGCGGAGGAACTCAATGCATCCGCCGAAGAACTCGCCGGTATGGCTCGCGAACTGCAGTCGCTGGTCTCACAGTTCAAACTAGACGATAGTCCCAGCACAGGCTCACTGCAGGATATTTCCGGGCGTGTGGCTTCAACGCGACATCAGAAAGCTGCGTAAATAGGAGACAAGCATGATTAGCGAAGAGACATATGTTGCAGCCGACGAATGTGAGGAGTTAGTAGTATTCGAACTGGCAGGTGAGTGCTATGGAGTTGATATCAGCACAGTAAGCACGATTATCCGAATGCAGGAGATCACAACTATTCCAATGGCGTCGGAGTATGTTGACGGAGTTATTAATCTCAGGGGCAGTATTATTCCCGTGATCAACTTAAGGAAACGATTTGGCCTGCCCCCGGGTGAACAGACCAAGGCGTCCAGAATTATGGTGGTTGAGGCCGGTGGTCAAATGATAGGTATGATTGTAGATGCCGTAGTCGAGACACTTATGCTTCCCGCCGGGGCCGTCCAGCCTCCACTATCGGTGATATCGTCGATAGAAGCCGATTATCTGCGCGGGGTGGGTCAGCAGGAGAACCGTCTGGTGATCTTGGTGGATCTCGACAAGGTGCTTACATTGAAGGATATCGACAGCTTCTCTAAACATGAGGAGCATGTCGGCAAATCGAGTGAAAGGAGGGTGGCTGCATAGGCCGCACCCGGTATTTGTACCAGGAAACCAGATACCGGTTTTTTTACAAAAGATGTTTAGGTGAGGTTATCTTTACTCCCCTTTAGATACCTCATCACGACATCATGACAATGCCGGGCGCAAGTGTCTGTAATGCCACTGTGCCCGGCTTTTGTTTGTTTTTATGCAAAAAAAGTAAAACCCTCTCGCCCATACGTCTATGAGCAAGAGGGTTTATGGTCGGGGTGAGAGGATTTGAACCTCCGACCTCTCAGTCCCGAACCGAGCGCTCTACCAAGCTGAGCCACACCCCGACGACCATAAAAAGTATACCATAACCCGAACGGGCTTGCAATATGCACACCATGCCAATAACGAGAATGTAAAGGTTAGTCGTCGACGAAATTGAGTATGAGTTGACAGCCCATCTGAGTTATGGTGCAGGACGTTTATCAGTAAGTTTTGCAATCAGTGTGTGCAAACGTTTTGATTTTGTCTCATCATGCTGCGCAGATTCGATTTTGCTTATTTCCTCACGTTTCATATAGTCCGGCATCTTCAGAAAACTGTCAAATGCAGAGTGTTCTTTCAAGGCAACTGAAATATAGTCAGGGATTGTGACCTCACGCTTTTGCTCACATCTCTCAAGCATTACCCGGACATTATCGCCCAATTTTTTACCTACAGCCTTCTTCATACCTGAGTTATAAATGAGATAATGCCCATTGCGTGAAGGCAGCAGAGTAGTATCAAACTCATGACCATCCACAACAGCCTTTACATTAACCCTTCCGTTGGTCCCAAAATGTTCCTGCGCCGGGTGTGGAAAGTATATAACACTCCACTTTATTTTACCTTCCAGTAGTTTTATCTGTGCATTGAAGTCGTATTTCATTTACTTATTCTCCAAGATCACTCGACATTCGCCCCGTGGCACCTTGCAAAATGGACCGCCTGGGCTATATCCATCCGAGTGCCCTTTATGTTTGCGTCGAGCAGGTTGACACCTGATATGGCTGCGCCGCGCAAGTCGGCCTCTTCTAATTTGGCCTTGTTCAGGTTGGCTCTGGTGAGGTCTGCATCTCGAAGGTCTGTCTTTGTGAGGTCTGTGCTGTAGAGGTCAGCCTCCGTGAGATTAATGCCGTGCAGGTCAAGACCATGCAAATCCTGAAAGCGCAGACTCACCCACGACCAGTTTCCGCCAGTGATTGTGATTCCACTCAGCTTTGCATCCGCGAACGTGGAGCCGAGCATGCTGCAGTTTTCGAAGATGGACATGAAGAAGTCGGCATTAGTAAACGTGCAGCCTGCGAACGAGCAATCTGAAAAGGTCGAGGCATTCAGCCTGGCGCGCGAGAAATCGCACTCCTCAAACCGGCACCCGGTCATCTTGGCTTCGCTCAGACGCGTATCGACAAATCGGCAGTGGACAAACGTGCACCGCACGAAATTGGTCTCGGAGAGGTCCATCTCATCAAACGATTGGTCGGCGTAGTCATTTTCAGCCCATTTTGATTGCTTCTCGGTCACGGCCTCTCCATTTTATACCTCCAGGTATCTTACCTGGAGGTTAACTGCAGATCACTCAACTGCTGCGCCTTCGTCCGGCGCTTTCCAGATAGTCCTCCGGCACGTATCCATCAATGACAGCGGCTGCGCTGGATGTGCCTATCCTGCTTGCGCCCGCATCCAGCATTTCCATTGCCTGCGCTGTGGTGCGGATGCCGCCCGCGGCCTTGACGCCGATATCGGACCCGACCACATTTCGGATCAGACGTATATCTTCTATCGTCGCTCCGCCCGCAGCGGTGCCTGTCGATGTTTTAACGAAGTCTCCACCTGCGTCACGTATGATCTCGCATGCTATCTTCTTTTCATCATCAGTCAGGTAGTAAGCTTCTATAATAAATTTGATGACGGTGCGCTTGGCGTCCTGGGTTAAGCCGGTCATCCGAGATGTATCCACGATTTCCTTGATCTCGCTCTCGACTATATTGCGTTCGCCGGACTTTAGCGCGCCTATGTTGATCACGATATCAAGCTCGTTAGCGCCATTGGTGATGGCAGTCCGTGCTTCAAAGACCTTCACCGACCTGCCGCTTGCGCCGAATGGAAAACCGATCACAGTCGCGATCTTGACATCGGTCTCAGCCATTGCGCGCCTGACGACAGGCAGCCAGAAGGGGAATACAACGACCGATGCGACGTGATAGTTGGCCGCCTCCTCGCAGAACCGAGTGATATCCTCGCGAGTAGCCGTCGGCCTGAGCAACGTAGAATCCATCAGTTTGGCAAACTGTTCTTTCGAGAACATGATCATCACCTCAATTTTGAGATAACAGGCAACAGGTTACAGGATACAGTAATATACTTTGCTTTCTACTGTTGCCTGTTGCCTAATACCTGTTCCCTACTTGCTAACTAACTCGTTCCCTTTTTCAGTTCTCTGACAAAAACTCCGGCGCGCTCGGTCGCTTCAGTCGAAGACGCGCTCTTGTCTACAATACTCACCAGTGCGCTTCCGACCACCGCGCCGTCCGCGAACTCGGTCACCTGCTTCACATGTTCGGGCTTGGATATACCGAACCCGATAACCACCGGAAGGCCTGACGCCGACTTGATCGTGTCCACCAGCGCTTTCAAATCAGTCGGGACGCTGCTCTGTGCGCCGGTGACCCCGGTCCTCGATACACAATATATAAACCCGCTTGCCATGTTCGCCGTGAGGGCTATTCTCTCCTTCGTGCTGGTCGGCGCAAGGAGAAATATAGTCGCAAGACTAGCCGAATCCGCAGCCGATTTCCAGTCCGACGCCTCCTCGACCGGCAGATCGACCATAATCACCCCATCCGCTCCCGCAGATGCCGCATCATCAGCAAACTTAACTAGTCCATATTTCTGGACCGGGTTGTAATAAGTCATGAGCACTATAGGCTTGTCGCAATGAGTTCTGATCGAGCGCACATTATCAAATATACCCTTTACACTCGCGCCTGCCTGCAGGGCCCTGAAACTGGCCGATTGGATGGTCGGGCCGTCTGCCAATGGGTCGGAGAACGGAATACCGATCTCGACTATATCCGCCCCCGAGCCAAATATCTTCAACGCCAGGTCTTTAGTTGTCTCAAAGTCCGGGTCGCCTCCAGTTATGAAGCATATAAGCGCCTTGTCGGATTTTGCCTTAAGCTCAGCAAATGCTTTGTCTATCCTGTTCATAGCGATATACCCTCCACAGAAGCTGTTTCGGGAAACCCTTCCAGCGCCTTGGCTACAGTGTGAACATCCTTGTCACCTCTGCCGGATAGGCATATCACCACTGTTTCATTCTTACCCAGAGTAGGAGCCAACTTCCTGACATGCGCCACTGCGTGCGATGATTCCAGAGCGGGAATTATTCCCTCCGTCTCGGATAGGAACTGAAAAGCGTCCAGCGCCTCGGCGTCGGTGGCATTAGTATAGGTCGCCCGACCCGAATCTTTGAAGTAACTGTGCTCCGGTCCGACGCCGGGGTAGTCCAGACCGGCTGAGATGCTGTGTGTAAGCTGGACCTGGCCATCCTCATTTTGCAACAGATAGCTCATAGAGCCGTGCAGCACACCGGGCGAACCGAGACCTAGTGTAGAGCAGTGACGATCAGTATTAATCCCTTCGCCTGCCGCCTCGACACCGATCATCTTGACCGATTCGTCCTTCACGAAGGGATAAAACATCCCCATAGCATTGCTTCCCCCACCGACGCATGCGACCAGATAATCCGGCAGCCGGCCCTCTTTCTCAAGATGCTGCCTGCGGGTCTCACGGCCAATAACGGACTGGAAATCGCGAACCATCATAGGGTAAGGGTGCGGCCCGACCACGGAGCCAATAATATAATGTGTATCGTTGACGTTTGTGACCCAGTCTCGGATCGCTTCACTAGTCGCATCTTTTAGTGTCTGAGTGCCGCTTGTGACAGGGATCACTTCAGCTCCTAACAGCCTCATCCGAAAGACATTGAGCGCTTGCCTTTCCATATCTTCCACGCCCATATAAACGTGGCACTTCAAGCCGAAGAGCGCGCATGCAGTAGCTGTCGCGACCCCGTGCTGGCCCGCGCCTGTCTCGGCGATGATCCTTGGCTTACCCATTCGCCGTGCGAGTAGAATCTGGCCCATCACGTTATTGAGCTTGTGCGCCCCGGTGTGACAGAGATCCTCGCGCTTGAGGTATATCTTTGCGCCGCCGAGCTTCTCGGTCATCCTCTGGGCGAAGTAGAGTGGGGTAGGCCTGCCCACGTATTCGCTGAGATAATAGTTTAACTCTTCATTGAATTCTTTATCATCTTTATACCGATTGTAAGTCTCCGCAAGCTCGTCCAGGGCCGGCATCAGTATTTCGGGGACATAGCGCCCGCCATACATCCCGAAGTGGCCGCGAGCATCAGGAAGCGTTGTCTGCTGCTCTGACATTTTCAATTAACTCCTTTATCTTATTGTGATCCTTCTTGCCGGGGCATATCTCTACCCCGCTCGATATATCGACAGCATACGGCTTAACTGTCTTAATTGCCTCTGCTATATTTTCAGGCCTCAGCCCGCCGGAGAGAATGATCGGCTTGCCGAGTGATTTTGCCCGGACAGCAAGCTCCCAATCAAATGTCTCTCCCGTGCCTCCAACCTGACCTTTTTTGTATGTATCAAGCAAGTAATAAACTGCATGTGTATGATTAACCAGTAAACCTAGACTGGATTCGTCCTTTACGCGCGCAACACGTATCACCCGATCCCAACCAATCTTACTCGCGAAGTCCTCACTTTGGCCGCCATGGAGCTGAGCGTAATCCAGACCGCACTCGTCCATAATGCGAAGAACTTCATCAGATTCCTCAGTAAAGATGCCAACAGTTCTTAATCGCGAAAACGCGGAAGAGCGAAAACGCGAAATGGTTTGATTCTTTAGAATTTCGCTTACCATTTGTATATCCACACGCCTTGGGCTGTCGGCAAAGATAAACCCAAGCATGTCCGCGCCGGACTCGACTGCCGCCAAAGCATCCTCTATGTTCGTAATCCCACAGATCTTGACCAGGGTCATCCGATCAACTCCCGCAGTTTTGCCTCGATGTCCTGCTCGCGCACAAGAGCCTCACCTATCAAAACCGCATCGACTCCCATCGATCCCAGCCTGACCAGATCGTCGTGAGTGAATATCCCGCTCTCGCTTACAAACCTCGGCCTGCCGCCTGTCATCGCCACTTTCTTACTCTTATCCTGGCTTGTGGCAGTGTGAGAGGTACACTTCTTCATCAGCCTGGCGCTTGTATCCAGATTGACCTCAAATGTCTGCAGGTTTCGATTATTGATCCCTATAAGCGGCGCGCATACGTCGAGCGCTACCTCCATCTCGCGTTCATCATGAACCTCCACCAGAGCATACATGCCGAGTTCGGTCGCACGGTTCATCAGTTCGGCCAGTTTTTCCTTTTCGAGCACAGCTACAATCAGCAGCACCGCGTCGGCACCGGCGGTCCGAGCTTCAAAGACCTGATATTCATCTATCAGGAAGTCTTTGCGAAGGACAGGAACAGAGACCGTGCGCTTTACGAATTTCATATATTCAAGCGAGCCCTGGAAGAACTTCTCATCAGTAAGCACCGATATAGCCGAGGCCCCGCCGGACTCGTACGATGCGGCGATCACTCTGGGATCGAAGTCCTGCCGTATCAGTCCTTTTGACGGTGAGGCCTTCTTTACCTCTGCAATCATGGCGGGTATCCCGGTCTCATTTCTGACGAGTTTCTTTGCAAAGTCCAGTGGCCGCGGCGCATCAGACACGCGAGACTTCAGCTCGCGCAGAGGTAATACGGCTTTACGCTGTTCAACTTCGATAATCTTTTCTTGTATAATCTTATCCAGTATCAATTTGCTGCAAGCTCCTGCGTTATTGACTTGAACCTCTTGAGCGCTTCCATCGCCGCGCCTGAATCGATAGACTGCGCCGCCAGAGTCATCCCGCCTCGTATGTCGTCGGCCTTGCCCGCGACCACCAGCGCCGCTGCCGCATTAAGCAGCACGATATCGCGTCTTGGGCCTCTCTCGCCGTCGAGCACACTCAGCAGAGCCTGAACATTATCTACCACGCTCCCGGTGCCCGCCGCCAGGTCTTCCGGCTTTGCCGTATTGATCCCAAAGTCTGCAGGAGTTATCGTATACGTTTTGACCTTGCCGTCCTTTAGCTCGCTGATGCGTGTCTCGCCTATGGTGGACATCTCATCCAGACCGGCCATACCATGAAAGACCATTGCTCGCTCTGTTCCCAGAGCATTCAGCACCTTTGCCATCGTCTCGGTGATATCGGGCGCAAATACACCGATCACCTGCCATTTCGCATCGGCAGGGTTGGTCATCGGGCCGAGCATATTGAATATCGTTCTTATTCCGATCTCTTTGCGCGGCATGGCGGCATGTTTCATGGATGGGTGCATAACCGGCGCAAACATAAAGCCGATCCCTGCCTGGTCGATACAAGTCGCGATCTGGTCCGGGTTCAGGTTCAGGTTAACACCGAGCGCTTCAAGAACGTCCGCGCTGCCGCATGTGCTCGATGCAGCCCGGTTGCCATGCTTTGCGACAGTCACCCCCGCTCCAACTATCGCAAATGTCGCTGTAGTGGATATATTGAACGTATCGAGCTTGTCTCCCCCCGTGCCACAAGTATCGATGAGAGCATCGCACTTGGGCCTGACCTTGACTGCCTTCTCACGCATCACCTTGACGAACCCCGTGATCTCATCGACTGTCTCGCCTTTGATCCGTATAGCCGTAATAAATGACGATACCTGCGCTGCAGTTGCATCACCGTCCATTATCTCAGTCATCGCGAGCACGGCTTCTTCTTGAGTGAGGTCGCACCCCTCGACTACCTTTTTAATAGCTTCTCTTATCATTTTCTTTTCTCCAGTCAAAAAGTCTAAAAATCAAAAAGCTGGAAGGTTGGCTAACGGTCGCACATGACCCGCAACTCACAACTCACAACTAAGCAACGAAGTTTTGAAGCAGCAGCTTGCCTTCCTGAGTCAGGATCGACTCCGGGTGGAACTGCACACCCTCGATAGGGTAGTCTTTGTGACGGACCCCCATGATCTCTCGCTGATCGGTCTCGGCGGTGATCTGCAGGCAGTCTGGGATAGTCTCACGCCGTATTATCAGTGAGTGATATCGCGTCGCAACAAACGGATTAGGCATGCTTTTGAAGACGCCCTTACCGTCGTGATGGATCAGCGATGTCTTGCCATGCATCAGCCTCTGCGCCTGCACAATTTCCCCACCGAATGCCTGACCTATACTCTGGTGCCCCAGGCATACTCCCAGAATAGGAATCTTTCCTGCGAACCGCTGGATCACCGCGACCGACACACCCGCCTCGTTTGGTGTGCACGGCCCCGGTGATATCACAATCTTGTCCGGCTTCATCTTCTCGATCTCATCGAGTGTGATCTTATTGTTCCTGAACACCTTTAACTGCTGGCCCATCTCACCCAGATACTGGACCAGGTTATAGGTAAAGCTGTCGTAGTTGTCTATCATCAGGATCATTGTCTTATTCCAGTCCTTCCTCTGCAGCGCTCAGTGCTTTGATCAAGGCTTTAGCTTTGTTTTGAGTCTCCTCATATTCCTTGGCCGGTTCGGAATCTGCCACAATTCCTGCACCGGCTTGGACATATGCTGTATTGCCTTGGATAAGAATAGTGCGAATAGTTATGCAGGCATCCATGTTGCCGGAGTAGCTGAAATAGCCTATAGCTCCGGCATATGAGCCGCGTCTTGTAGGTTCCAACTCGTCTATGATCTCCATTGCTCTAACTTTGGGAGCGCCCGAGACAGTCCCAGCCGGGAAGCATGCCCGTAGCAGGTCGAACTCGTCCTTATCAAGGTTTAGCCTGCCGCGCACATTTGAGACCATGTGCATCACATGCGAGTATTTCTCGATCACCATCAGCTCGTCTACGTTCACACTGCCGTATCTGCAGACACGGCCTATATCGTTGCGACCCAGGTCGACAAGCATGATATGCTCCGCCCGCTCTTTCTCATCTTTCAAAAGCTCTGCCTCCAGCGTGAGGTCCTGTTCTTCGGTTGCGCCTCTGGGCCGGGTTCCGGCTATCGGGCGGACAGTCACATTGCCGAGTTCCTCGGTGACCAGAATCTCAGGTGATGAGCCAATCAGCTTCGTATCGCCATATGCGAGATAATACATGTAAGGGGAGGGGTTCAGGCTGCGCAGAGCGCGGTATACATCGAATGGGTCTGCAGTTACTTTTGTCTGGAAGCGCTGGGAGAGCACGACCTGTATCACGTCTCCCGCCGCAATGTATTCCTTGCATCTGGTGACTGCGTTTTCAAACTCGGTTTTGGTAAAGTTGGATGTAATTGTCGGTGGGTTTGTATTGCGCTTTACGACACTTGTTTTCACAGGGGATTTCATACGCTCGATCAGTTTCTCGATCTTGGCGACCGCGCGATCATAGGACGATTCGGGGTCACCATCTATTTGAGCGTTGCAGACGACGCGTATTTTGTGGCGCACATGATCGAATATGAGCAGTGTGTCGGTGAAGATCAGCGTGCAGTCAGGCATTTTGAGATCGTCGACCGTCGTGTCAGGCAGATCCTCAAAGAACCTGACCATATCGTAACCGATGAACCCGACCGCTCCTCCGCAAAACCTCGGCAAATCAGGGTCCGGCACATATCGTAGTTTGTTCATCTCATCCTTCAGGATGTGCAGGACATCTCTGCCGGGTACTAAGCTGATGCGTTCGAGTTTGCCGTCACGAGTAATCTCTACATCTCGCCCACTGCTCTTGATGACCAGGTTAGTGCCGCTTCCCAGAAAGGAGAACCTTGCCATTCTCTCCCCGCCCTCTACACTCTCCAGCAGGAAAGAGTAATCGTTGCATGGCTCAGCGGGAGCTTCGCCCTCCCGAGTTGTTTCGGGACACCCTTGTCCCGAAACTATCTTCCGAAATGCTGACACCGGGGTTTCCATGTCCGCTAATATCTCTTTGTAGACCGGCGTCATATTGCCGTTACCGGCTCGTTTGATGAATTCCTTTTTGTCCGGATAATATGCGCTCATTAAACTTGCGCTCCTTCATTTGTCGATTATGCCTAAAACGCAAAAAAACCGAGGATATACTGCTAATCCTCGGCTTTTGCACCTGCCAGCGTGCTTGCGCACACACCAAAAGTCGCGGACACTCCTGTGGAGCGGCCCGCGACTATAAACTGTCTATTATTGTGTCTCTACTTGACGTGCATCAATGCGGCGGCTCCACTATAGTTGTAGTGGCGCCAAGCCCAATTAGAACTGCCTCCATATATGATCAAATAGGATTCTGTATTCATAACATATACAGTATACCGGCCATATAGGCCCCTTGTCAATACCGAAATTTGAAAACAGGCAAAAATTCGGGGTCTGGGGGTTAGGGGATAGGGGCTGGGCTTCATCGACTATGACACGAACGGTGATGTGACTCCTGATGATCACAACCGTCTCTATATGCTGCGGGAATGACATTGTCAGCTAGCCTTTGGAACTTAATCCAGCGTCAATTCCCGCAGCGTATTTCAGTCTACTACTTGGAAGCAACCTCCACTCTATACAGACATTTTTCTATCATGTCTCCCTTGTTCTCTTCATGAACCGCAAGGAATGTAAGATTGTTGTTAGGGTCGAAGTTAAAACCAAAAACGCTCTCAAACTCTCCTATTTTTCGCCCGTCGAGCATTACAGATTCCTTGTTAATGAAATTATTATCATTCTCCATTATGTAAGCCATTCTTGTCCCGTCCGGGCTAAATGCCGGATTTTCGATTTCCGGATGCTCCTTGCCGTCAATGACTGTTATATATTGGCATGAGTCGGGCTTGGCAGCTTTATAGACCAGCTTGTTATCACCTGTAATAGCCAGCGAAGCATCATAGATAGTTCCATAATGGGCACCTTCTACGCCGTCGTGCACAACAAACCACCGGTCATTTTTCATTGCAGTGAATGCATAGTGTTTGCCGTCTCTGCTCAGCACAGGGTAGGGCTGGACCATGTCATCATATACAGGAGACTGCACACCGTCTATTACCATATAGTGCTTATCTCCTTTAGTTGCACTGTAATAGAGCCTGCCGTCCGGACCATATATCTGGCATGGCTCTCGTCCCATCTCGCCGACCTCGTCGTAAGTCTTGCCTGCTTTGCCGTCAACCACCATGCAATATTTTTCACTATCGGGTGAAGCAAAGTACGATAAGTGTTTGCTGTCCGGGCTGAAAGAGACACTGATGCCGGATATGTCATGAAACTTTTGTCCCGGCTTTCCATCCAACACTACAAATGATTGGCCGTCTCCGTTAGCGTCATAATTTGTAGCGACATAAGCCAGGCGCTTGCTGTCTGGGCTGAATGTGAGCAAGCCGTCAATATCGCCGTATTTTGCTTCCGGTTTGCCGTCGAGCACCACGAACTTGCGCTCAGCTTTCCTGGCAACAAATGCAACGTGCTTGCCGTCAGGGCTGAACTCAATGCCGCCAATGCCATCGTATGCCGAGGTTTCCTTGCCGTCGATGACTGCTACGATTTTGTCGGTACCGTCCTTGCCTCGCGCTTTCACTGCAGAATATGCAAAACGGCCATTAGGACCGAATATGCCCGGGCAATACATCGTATCTATCTGCCTCTGCGGTGTTTTGGCAGTAAACGAGGGGAAGTTCATACATATTCCGGGATACTTGCCGCATTCCTTACCGTCCAGAACCAGAATGGCGTCCTTGCCCCTGAAACCGACGTAGCATATATGCTTGCTGTCGGCTGAAAAATAAGGCTCTCTGACGCCGTCAAACTCCGCGCTTTCCTTGCCGTCGACAACCATTACCCACTTGCTGCCTTTTCTTGCGGTATATGCTAAGCGGTTGCCGTCCGGGCTGAACTCGAAATCTTGGTCTCTATACGCTCCTCTTACCAGCCCGCGCACCTGGTCGTAGATAGGGGATTCTTTCCCGTCCAGCCATACACAGCATTTGCCGTTATCTTTGAGTTCAACGGCGGCCAAATGACGTCCATGGGGAGAAATTTTGCATGAGTCGAAATCGACAGTGCCCTTCAACTGGTTCATCTCTGCCAGGCGTTCTGACGTCCATAGCTTGAGATCGCTTTCCATAGTGAGCAGCACAACCGGCGCATACCCAAGTTTTTCCATTCGTATGTCAGCGGCATAGGCCGGACACATAACAACTAAAGCTGCCAAGCCCATGACGAGTCTTAAAAATGATTTATGCAACGTTAGCCTCCCTGTTTTTCAACTTCTATTTATGTTATCGGGTTAATTGGTTGCTTCCTTCTGATCTTTTCAGATTCTCAAAACCAGTAATATTACCTGTTTTCAGCGGCCTTACGCTCCGTTGTATAAACACCCCATTGACATATTCTATTCGTCATGATAAATATGCATGAGTTCATAACAAAAACAAACATAGGGTGAGAACCGAACACCAGACTCGGTAAGATTGCCACATACAGGAGGAAAGATTGATGAGGTATGTTTGTGTTGTGTTATTGATTCTTCTAATGTTGTTGTTTTGTGTGGCGGCTGCGAATGCCGCTCCACCCGGTGAAGTGCTTTATGACGTGAGCAGTTTTTTCGATATCTTCGCGGAGATGCCTTGCAGCAGTAATCCATCCGGCACTGCAACCATCGACTTCCAGTCCAATCTGGGCGGTGGTTACACCATGCAGATGACTCAGATGAACCTCGCACAGTCTGAAACTGCGGTTGTTCTCAGGACCAGTCCCATATCGACTGGGCAGTGGCCCGCAATTATGGCCCCCGACAGCTTCTTTGATGTGTTTCTTGAGATATACACTCCCGGCGGGGTCATGCACACCAATGACCCCATACACTACAGTTTTGCCCCGGACAGCTTCTTCGATATATTTCTGGAGTGCAGCTATAAACCCGGCAGCTACCTGAACTTGTATAATGCTCAGGACCAGTATGTCGGTTACATCAAGTCCTCAACTCTGAGTATGATTGCAGTCCCTGAGCCGTCATGCATCGCAATTTTATTGAGCGGGCTGGTCACATTTGCAGCCTTCAAAAAACGATCAGCCGGATCATAGGCTGACATCACACAACACCGAAGGGAGAGTTTGTAATGCGCAGATTATTTGGTATTTTTGTTGTAGCTTTGGTTCTCATGTCATTCGCGATAGTTGCCTGCGGGCAGACGCTTCAGCCCGTAACACTCCAGCAGAGCATAAGCCTTGCCAGGATAACAAATCGCGGCACATCATTTTTGGCCAATGATTTCCATATCAAGATCAAGGCCGATTCTCAGCATTTCAATGCGAATGGGTCCTACTATTGGGCAGCCACCAAGCTTATGGATTTTAGCACCAACGGCTATTACTGTTCCGGTACGCCCACACAGACTACATTTACCACCTGGGAAGAAGATGGCTGGATTCATCTTTATTGGACCTTCCCGGAGCAATGGATCAATGTCAATAACGGCATGATGTTCGGTTTTACAAACTATGGCGGCATCAAGTTCAACAATGTCCAGTGGTGGTGGACCTTCAACGGTCAGGACGTAAGAGACCTGCCGGATAACTGGCAGGACTGGTATAAGGACAACAACGGCATGCTGGTCGACGTTATTGCAAACAGGACAACAAGCCCGCTTCAGGTCGATCGCCTCACCGGCACAACCACCAGTCGCATGACCATTTCAGAAATTGCTGCTCTTACGACTCCACCCAATCCTGTGGTTCCGCCGATCAACCCGGTTGTGGTAGGTCCCAGCCAGACGCTGGAGTATGCATGGAACTGGCCTGGCGAAGATCCAATACATTTTATGTGGTATGATTTTGAGGATGGATACGGAGACTTTATCGAATTCCGGAATGCTGCTTACCTGGACAGCGTTCCCGAACCGTCTTCTATATTCGCTTTGGCAGCCGGCCTGATGTCGTTTATTGGAATCAGGCGTCGCAGAGCATAGTCTCTGTCTGCAGTTTAGTATTATGCCCGCTTCAGTATATGCTGAGGCGGGCATTTTTTGTGGGTGATGGATGTCAGGTGATGGGTGCCAAGCAACTGACTTCATCTCCTGGGGGAGAGGGTTGGGGTGAGGGCGCAGTGTATTGCAAAGCCGCAGTGTTTTGAGTTTAACACGAATGTCTTAAAGAAGTCGGCAACCGTTCTATAACTATTGACAGCCTGGTTGCTTGAATGTAAAATACTGGTGAGGTTGTTGGCTGATATGCCGACAGTCTGAGATTTCAAGTTTCCGAAATACCGATTATATGCTGGGAAAAATAAAAATTATTGGAGGAGGACAGGGAATTGAAACGATTTGCAAAGTATTGTGTTCTGCTGATGGTAGTGGCTTTGTGCCTAAGCGTTATGCCGGCATATGCCCAAAACGTGGAAGTTGGGAAGGGTCTTTCTCTGGCATTTGGTATGTACAGACCTTCCGACAGCGATATCAAGGACGGACTGGGAAGTAACTGGTTCAGTGCTAACTTAAGCTACAAGCTTTCCGAAACTGATAAGACTGAGTCCTATGTCGGTCTTGGGTATATCAAAGCTGAAGGTAAGAGCTGGACTGACACATATGAAGTTGGGGAAGCAATTGTAACAGATAAGACTGATACCGACGGACATATCATCCCGCTTACATACACAATAAAAACAAAACCTCAAGGCATGTCCAAATTTTACTATGGCGGCGGTGGTGGGATTTTCTTCTCAAAGCTCGAGGCAAATTCCTCAGTATTTGGAAAAGGTGATGTATCAGATACGCTCTTTGGGGTAAACTTGCTGGCTGGAGTGAAATTCTCGCAGAAACTGAGCCTAGAGTTACAGTATACTCGTATGCTTAACGACGTAAAGGTTGATGAGGAAGATTACAACCTGAGCGGTCTGTCTCTCTCGTTGAGTGGTAGTTTCTAGCGCATCCGTTCGGCTTTCCCAGCAGTCAAAATGATATCTTGCTCGTGGCATTTCGGAAACTTGTCTCAAATATGTTTTATGAACGAGACCGCCTCAAAAGTTAATCTGAGGCGGTCTTTATTTTATATATGTACGAGTCTGTGTTTCGGGAACGGGCAAGTCTCAAAGCTCGTAATCCCTACGCCGCTCTCAACTGATAAGGCAGCACCCTGAGCTGGTCGCGATACTTGGCAACAGTCCTGCGAGCAATGCTTACGCCATGATCGGCAAGCTTCTTAGTTATCTCGCCGTCCGAGAGCGGCTCGGTAGAGAGAGCTATGATCTGGCTGATGAGGTTTCGCACAGGCAGCGCTGAGTCGAAGAATATCTCAAATGACACCACTTCGCCTGAGGGCAGCCTGCAGAATTTGTCGGATAGCGCCCGGCAGATGGTGGACTCATGGACTTCCAGAGCCTTCGCCACGTCTTTCTGACGCAGAGTCTTGAGTTTCGATGGACCGTGGGCCAGAAAGTCATGCTGATATTCGGCCAGGTATGCGGCCACCCGCGCCAGAGTCTTTTTTCTAAGCTTTATCGCGTCGAGTATGCATCGCACGCGCTCAACGTGCTCACGTATATGCCTGCAATCGTCTTCGCCGAGATAGCTCTCGCCGCTCTTGATCGACTGGTAACACTCCTCGTAGGTCTCATCTATCTTGAGATAACTGCCGTAACAGTCCACCACATCCGCGGTGAACGAATCACCGTTTTTCTGAATAATGACATCCGGCACGACCGCGCTCGACTCTCTTGGCGCAAGTTCTTCAAACGGAGCATGATAAGCCGAAGCGGGTCGGGGGGTGAGGTTGTCGCGGATATACTCGCAAGCCTCGATAACTATCTGATGGGATATCTCAAGCTTTTTTGCAATTGATTTGAAGCGCACCTTCGAGAAGTCTTCCCAGCAGTCTTCCAATATCAATTCGGCAGTGGTTGAGATTGGTTCGGATGATACAATACGGCGGATCTGGATCAGCAGCGATTCGCGCAGATTTCTTGCTGCGATTCCAGCCGGGTCAAAGCTCTGCACGATCTTTAGCACCGACTCTATCTCCGGCACCGCAGCGGCAAACTCCTCGGCAGTCTCAAAGAGCGATTCTCGAAAATATCCGTCATCATCAAGCGAGTCTATAAGGTATTCGGCGATCCTGAGCTTTCGGCCACCCATCGTCATACGAGCTTGCTGCTTCAGGTAGTCGTCAAGCTCCATGGACCGCGCGACGGTTCTGAACGGGTCGAAGAGCTCATCGTTTCCCGCGGCAAATGCCTTTTCGAGATAGCTGCGCTCATTGCCGTCATCGGTGATGCTGCTCTTGCTTGCAGCAAGTGACGCGCTGCAGACAGGGCACGTCGGAGAGACGGTCACAAACCCGCAGACGGGGCATCGAGAAGTTTCGTCCATACACAGGGCCGGATTTTCCATAGCCTCTGTTTCGACAAACTGCTGTAGTTCCAGCAGACTCATATTTAAGATCGAATTAGCCTGAATTTGAACGGGAATAGTGCGCGGACTTTGTTTGTGCGCAAGCGCTGCACCTTGCATACTGCCAACCATACCTTTCCGTATCCGCTCTAGCGGCGGTTGGCATGATTATCGGCAGTTTTGTGAGCACACTTGAGCACTTTATTTGCCCTAAAGAATTGCTGGGATAGTCCCCAAAATAACACTATGGGACAAATAACTGAGCGGTGGCAGTTCTGGGCTCTTAGCTCTCCACTCTCCGCTCTTAGCTGTTTTCGGGGAGAGGATGTCTATGGGCTCTGATATGTCTGATATGATGGGTCTGTTTCTTGAGGAAGCCGAGGAGCAGTTACTCAAGCTCGACGATGGTTTTCTTCAGCTCGAAAAGAATCCAGGCGATATAGAAATCTTAAAAGAGATATTCAGAGCTGCTCATACTCTGAAGGGTTCGTCCGCAACAATGGGTCTGACCGAGCTTGCTCTTATGACTCATGCAATGGAGAACCTGCTGGACCCACTTCGAAATGGAGTGCTGGCCGTGACGCCCCAGATAATAGACGTGCTTCTGGAGGGCACGGACAATCTTCGGGTTATGACCGGGCAGGTGAGCAATGGCGAGCCGCTGAACGCAAATATCGAAGATTTGCTTGTGCGTATAAAGTCCCTGACCGAGGGATCACAAGATGAGCCTGCGCCGGTGTCGAAAAAAGTCGGCGTCGCTGAGAGCAAAAAGCTTGGCACGGATGTTCCCGGCGCAATGGCGATCCGCGCGAAGGTGGTATCCGAGTGCCTCATGCCTTCGGTCAGAGCATTCATGATCTTTAACTCGCTTTCGATGCAGGGTGAGGTCGTTTCATCGGACCCGAGCCAGGACAATCTGGATGACATTCAAGCGGGCCAGGAAATAGTCATCACATTTATGCCCAGCAATGGTCCCGAATCCGCGATAGAGGCGATCAAGAGCCTAGCCGAGGTGGAGCTTATTGACTACACAATTCCCGGTGATGACGCGGGCGATGCGGAGCAGTCCGAGCAGGTTGAGCAAGAAAAGCCTAAGGCTCCCGCCGCAGCTTCGGGTTCCGGAAGTGTGGCCAAGGCGATCCAGACCGTTCGCGTCGGTGTCGATAGACTGGATACCCTTATGAACCTGGTGGCTGAACTGGTAATCGATCGCACGCGAATGAACCAGATCGGTTCCCAGCTTGCATTCAAGTATGAAAATGAAGAACTCGTGCAGGGGTTGGGTGAGACATCGGTGCACATTGGCCGGGTTGTCAACGAACTGCAGGAGCACATAATGAAAGTTCGCCTGCTGCCTGTAGAGCAGGTTTTCAATCGCTTCCCGCGTATGGTTCGCGACCTCTCGCACAAAGCCGGTAAGGATGTTGACTTTATACTCGAAGGCCAGGAGACTGAGCTTGATCGTTCTATCCTTGAAGATATAGTCGATCCTCTGACCCACCTCTTGAGAAACGCAGTGGACCATGGCGTCGAGACCCCCGCTGAGCGGACAGCAGCAGGTAAACCTGCGCGAGCGCGAATAGTTTTGGCCGCAAAGCAGGAAGAAAATCGAATTATTATTGAGGTTCAGGATGATGGTCATGGAATCTCAATAGAGAAGGTAAAAGCAGCGGCACTCAAAAATGGCGCTGTAGGCGAAGAAACCCTCTCCCACATGTCCGACGATGAGGCTTTGCAGCTCATATTTGCTTCGGGTGTGAGCACGGCTGAGAAGATAACCGACATATCCGGGCGCGGAGTTGGGATGGACGTGGTTCGCAGTAACATTCAGGGTCTGTCCGGCAATGTGGAAGTTCTGACCAAGGTGGGCGAAGGCACGACTTTCAGGATCAACTTGCCTTTGACACTGGCGATCATTCAATCGTTGGTTACAGGCGTTGGCGATAAGGTATATGTGATTCCATTGAGCGCCGTTCAGGAGACTTTCCGCTGCGAGGCGGACGAAGTCCATTATATCGACGGCCATCCGGCTATCAATTTCCGTGGGTCAGTGCTTCACCTTGTTAAGCTGGGCCGGTTGTTTGACCATAATCAAACCGGGCATCTGTCGGATAACGAATGCATAACGTTCGTGGTAGTCCGCACAGGTGGACTCAAGATCGGTCTGATTGTCGACAGGCTGATTGGTGAGCAGGAAGTGGTCATAAAACCGCTCGGCGCATTTTTTGGCGACATTGACGGTATTGCCGGGGCTACTATTCTCGGTGACGGGCGTGTTGCCTTGATTGTGGATATCGGCGCCATCGGCGCCCTGGTAAACAGACGAAAGAGACCCCGCCAGGCGGCGTGAGCAGGAGTGCAGTCCTAATGAGTATTGGTTCGGATCAATTCGCAGAACTTGATTTCGCGTCATTTAAGCGCAAGGTAAAGGCTGCTTACAGTCTCGACCTCGAGGCTTATAAACGGCCTCAGATGGAGCGGCGTCTCAGGTCGAACATGGAACGATGTGGGGCAAAGAGTTTTGCGCAGTATTACTCTCTCATGCAGAGTAACAAGGCGCTGCAGGATGAGTTTCTGGACCGTGTGACGATTAACGTATCGGAGCTCTTCCGCAATCCGGACCAGTTTGAAGTGCTTCGAACAAAAATATTGCCCGAGCTGCTTTCACAGACCAGGAGTTTATATATCTGGTCGGCAGGTTGTTCATATGGGGCCGAGCCTTATTCACTGGCTATCATGCTCGATGAGATGCGGACAGGCGGGCTTCATCGTATTCATGCAACAGACATCGATGATCGCATGCTCGCCAGAGCGCGCGGGGGTGTATTCCAGGAAGCTGAGATGCGCAGTGTATCACATCAGAGGCTGAGTAAATATTTCGATCATAAGCCCGAGGGCTACGTTGCAAAAGACACATTGAAAAATATGATTAAATTTTCCAAGCACAACATGCTTGAGGAACGTTTCCAGACAGGTTTCGACCTGATCTTATGCAGGAACGTGGTTATCTACTTCACTGATGAGACCAAGAAGACTCTATATGAGCGGTTCTTTGCCTCACTCAAGCCGGGTGGATATCTGTTTGTCGGCGGCACTGAGCGTATCGCCGATTACAAGACAATTGGGTTCGAAAATATGGTTTCATTCTTTTACAAGAAACCATGCAGTAACTAGAGGAGGCCGAAATGCCTAAACGCATTCTCGTGGTTGACGACGCGATGTTCATGCGGGCAACCGTAAAGCGCATACTTGAACAGGCAGGCTTTGAAGTTGCCGGTGAAGCGGACAACGGTCAGGTAGCGGTTCAACGCTACGGCGAATTGAAGCCCGATGCGGTATTGATGGACATCACAATGCCGATCATGGACGGAATCTCTGCGGCAAAGGAGATTCTCAAGACGGACCCGCGTGCCGTTGTTCTGATGTGCACGGCTCTCGGGCAGCAAAATCTGGTCATAGACGCGATAAAGGCCGGAGTCAAGGACTATATTGTAAAGCCTTTTCAGCCGGAACGAGTAGTAGAAGGAGTAAGCAAAGCGCTGGGTGCTGCATAGTGTGCAATAGACTGGCGGCAGAGCGAAAGCACAGGAGACTATTTTGATGAAAGTCGAGTTCATAGAACCTTTTGTAAGTGCGGCGTTCAGCGTATTGGAAACACTTTCAGGCGAAAAACCGACGCGCGGGCAAATATCCCTGAGGACCAACACATTCACCACACAGCAAGTGAGCATTGTTGCGGGCGTTAATGGCAATGTGGAGGGCATTTCGTTGTATGGGATGTCTCTTGAAACGGCTGAGAAGATCGCGACAATGATGGTCGGCAGTCCGGTTCAAGGTCTGGAAGGAATGGGACTGAGCGCTCTTAGCGAGCTTGGCAACATGATCACAGGCAATGCGATAACGCTGTTGTCGCGCAACGGATATGATGTCGATATCACGCCGCCGTCGGTTATACGAGGTGCCAGTGTTGAGATGTCCACAAAGACTCCGGCGCTGGTTGTGCCTGTATGCACTCAATACGGGACCATCGAAGTGAACGTGGCATTAGCGGAGATCGCGGTGCAGGTTGCCGCATAACAGGCAAACTATCAGGAAGAAGCTGTAAAGATGGCTGATGTACTTAACCAGGATGAAATAAATGCTTTAATGGAGACTTTTAAGTCTACAGGGGCGCAAGATATCGGGACAAAGGCTCCCGAGAAGCAGGTGCGTGTATATGACTTTTCGCGGCCCGATAAGTTCTCCAAAGAACATTTGCGATCGCTCAATTCCATTCATACCAAGCATGGAGCGGCATTTGCTTCATCTCTTTCGTCCATGCTCAGAGTATATACGCGCGCTGACCTGCTGGCACTAGATCAGTTGACTTATCGCGAGTATTGCTCGTCGGTTTCGGACGGCACTCTTTTTGTCGAGGCCGATTTGCAGCCGCTGACATCGAACGCAATATTTGAGTTCAATCCGCACTTTGTTTCAATATGCGTGGACCTGCTGGCCGGAGGCTCTGCATCAGGCGCATCTAATCAGCCGTCGATATCTGAACTGGACAAAGCAATAATCAAGCCGGTGATTGACCTTGCACTGAGGCAATATGTGGAAGCATGGTCCTGGTGTGTCGGTCTCCAGGCTACTGTGATAAACATGACGACCGAGTCAGGTACGCGGCAGGTCCTTCTTCCGTCGGAGGCGGTGCTGGTCTGCGGATATGAAGTCAGCATAGGCGAGAACGTAAGTATGATGAGCATATGTCTTCCGGCATCCGCTATCGAACCGATCCTTCCGGCTCTGACTGCCGGCAGGAGTCTGCACACTCCGGGTCGAGGTAAAGATCAAACGAACCCCGCGCTGATGAAGTCGTTTGAAGAAGTAGCCGTTGAATGCCGGGCAGTTCTGGGCAGGACATCTCTCTCCGTAGAGGAGGTTTCAGAGCTTGATATAGGGGATGTGATCACGCTGCCTGTCAAAGAGGACGGACTGGCTGAGCTTTGGATAGAGAATGTGCCTGCGTTTCTGGGGCCGCTGGGTTTGTCGGGGAAAAACCTGGCTCTGAAAATTGCACAAGTTGCGGAATCCCGGTAAGCATATTTTGGAGGACTGACAATGGTACCCATTAACAATAAGAATGACGATGCCCTGAGCAATTTTTTGACTGTGGCGAAGACCGGAGTCAAGAAGGCAGGCGAATCGCTGAAGACCATGTCGGCCAGCGCGATCAGGCTGGAGGTAATCTCGGCGGGTATAGCGCCCACATCACGGCTCTCCGAGATCGGAGGCAATCCCGAGGATCTTATGGTGGGAGTGTATATAGGCGTTACCGGCAAGATGCCCGGTCATGCTCTGCTGGTTTTTCCATATGAAAGCGCGCTGCTGCTTGTCGATATGATTACCGGCAACAGCCTTGGTCATACGAAGCACGTCGATGAGATGGAGCAGTCCGTGCTTAAAGAGGTAGGAAATATTGTGACTTCTTCCTATCTGAATACATTTTCTGATTTCTACCGATGTCCGCTGTTGCCGAGTCCGCCCAGCCTTGCAATAGATATGTCTGCGGCGGTAGTAGACAGCGTCCTGCTCAACACCGGTTGTTTTGAGGAAGACACCATAAGTGTTGTAACTAAATTTGCCGGTGCAAAGCGTTCACTGCGCGGATTTTTCCTTTACATACCTGAGATAGTCACAACTTCTATTGAGGAGGCGGCCTGATTTGGACGGAGGCATTGCCAGAATGGGTGAGGTCGTATTCACTCGCCCGGATCTATCCGAACTCAAAGCCCTTGGGCTTGGTTCATGTATAGGGTTATGCGTTTTCGACCCGCACATAAAGGTAGGTTGCATGGCGCATATTGTTTTACCTGAAGCCAAAGCCGGTTCAACTGAAGTCGGCAAATATGCCGACACTGCCGTTCCTTATGTGATCAAAGAGATGCTGGCCAGAGGAGCCTTGCAATACAGGATGCGTGTTGCAATTGCCGGAGGCGCTCAACTTTTCAAGTTTGATGGCTCCGAAAGCAAGCTCGATGTCGGCAGGCGAAATGCTGAGACCGTGAAGCGGATGCTGTCCAAGGCAAAGCTCAAGCTGATTGCCGAAGATATTGGCGGCAATCAGGGAAGGACCTTGACAATGGACGCAGCTACAGGCTTGGTGACTGTCAAGCAGAACGGTCGCGATATGAAGGTCCTGGCCGATCTGCTCTCATAGGCAGCCTGCCGTAATTTGAAAGGCGGCGACATATATGGATACGCTATCCTCCACAAAAAAGAGAGTGCTGGTCGTAGACGATTCCGTATTTGCGCGCAAGATCACGTCTGATATACTCAGTGCCAGCCCGTACCTCGATGTGGCGGGTTTCGCCGTAAACGGGCTTGACGCTCTGAAAAAGATCAAAGAGCTAAAGCCCGACGTAGTGGTCCTCGATGTCGAGATGCCTAAACTCAACGGGATCGAAACCCTCTGCCGCATAATGCAGGAGTGTCCGACTCCGGTCCTGATGCTCAGTTCTCTGACCACACAGGGCGCTGCCGAGAGCATGCAGGCTCTGCGATACGGCGCAGTAGACGTCATGGCCAAGCCCAACAGCAGTCTTGGCCTTGGCATGTCAGCGCTTGCCGATGACCTGATAGCCAAGGTTATGGCTGCGGCGGATGTGGAAGTCTCTCATCTTAGTCCTGTGGCGCATGCGCCTTCGCATCCGCCACCTCAGAGCCTGCGGCCTGCGATCACTAACTTTCCTATTGTGATGATAGCGTCTTCAACCGGCGGGCCGCGCGCTCTTCGCACTCTGATCCCGGACCTTACTGATTCCGACGGGGTGGCATATGTAATTGTGCAGCATCTGCCTCCGGGTTTCACCGGCCCATTTGCCCGCGATCTCGATACCCAAACGAACCTCAATGTGCGTGAGAGTGCGGAGGGGGACACACTTAAACCGGGCGATGTCATGTTTGCAAAGTCGGGTTTTCACACTGTTTTTGACAAACGCGGCAATGTTCACATTACCAGCGATCCTCCTCTATGGGGCGTCAGGCCGTCTGCGGATGTCACTATGGCCTCGGCTGTGCCGGTATTTCGTAACAGGCTGATCGGCGTTGTCCTTACGGGCATGGGTCGTGATGGGGCCAATGGCATGAAGCTAATAAAAGAGGCTGGGGGAGTCACCCTTGCAGAGCATGAGTCAAGCTGTGTAGTTTACGGAATGCCCAGAGTGGCGGCTGAAATGGGTGTGGTTGATGTGGTAGTGCCGCTGCAGGAGATGGCTGAGGCAATTTCCGCTACAGTCTGGAAAGTCGCTCAGTCTCAGACGAGAAAGCTTGCAACCGTATGACCCTCATTCTTTTTCTAAACGAAACTCTTTGATCTTATTCCTGAGAGTCTTTCGGTCGATCCCGAGCAATTGAGCTGCAGAGGACTGATTCCAGCCCTTCGCCTTGAGCACTCGTTCGATGTGAATTTTCTCAAGGTCCCGCAGTGGAGCCATGGGCGATATGCCATCTACGACCGATTCGGATGAGACCGAGGGGGTGGGGTGGTTATTATGGTTGAGCATAAGGTGCTCAGGCCTGATCATTCGGCTGTTGCAGAGGATCACCGCTCGTTCGACGGCGTTCTCCAGCTCGCGAACATTTCCCGGCCAGTTATGGTTTCTTAGTTCTTCGAGGGCTTCATCACTAAAGCCGGTCACATTCTTTGTGGTCTCGTCGGCGTATATTTTCAGGAAATGGTGGGCAAAAAGCTCAATGTCGTCGCCGCGCTGACGTACGGGCGGCAGGTTCAGCGTGATTACGTTGAGCCTGTAGTAGAGGTCCTCACGAAACTCTTTATCCTTTATAGCCTGCGCAAGGTCACGGTTCGTGGCGGCGATCACGCGGACATCTACAGTCAGCGTCTCACTTCCGCCGACCCGCTCGAACTGCTTTTCTTGCAGGACTCTGAGCAGTTTTGTCTGGACCGAGAGCGAGACTTCGCCTATCTCGTCAAGAAAGACAGTCCCCTTATTTGCGATTTCAAAACGCCCGATATGCCGCGTCACGGCATGGGTAAAGGCTCCCTTTTCGTGACCAAAGAGCTCGCTTTCAAGCAAGCTTTCCGACAGCGCTGCGCAGTTGACCTTAACAAACGGCCCTGATGCGCGTCCGCTCTGATAGTGGATTGTCCTGGCCAGATATTCCTTGCCTGTGCCTGTTTCGCCGGTGATAAGCACCGTG
Source organism: Armatimonadota bacterium (assembly GCA_039679645.1). Classification (NCBI taxonomy): domain Bacteria; kingdom Bacillati; phylum Armatimonadota; species Armatimonadota bacterium. The sequence continues at coordinate 9,570 of JBDKUO010000016.1, read as the reverse complement.
GCATTGGTCGGCGCGACCTTCGCGGCCATGACATATGCCCGCTGGACATCCGGGTTTGTCCCGATGATATTGTCGAACCCGTATTTCTTTTTAAGCTCGCCCCGGAGGAAGCGGTTTTCGTCAATCACACGTTTTTGGTCAAGAGCACGCTCAGCAACTATCTGCAGTTCGTCGAGATCAAACGGTTTGGTTATATAATCGTAAGCTCCGAGCCTCATTGCTTCGATAGCGGTTTGTGTGCTTCCGTAAGCGGTCACCATGATTACCGGCATGTCCGGCTTTTCTTCTTTTATTCCGCTGAGGACTTCCAGCCCACTCATCTTGGGAAGGCTCATATCGAGTATCACCAGGTCGAAGTCGCCCGCTTTGGCTGCAGCGAGTCCTGCCGCGCCATCGGCGGCAGCGGCAGTGTCGTAACCGGCATCTTCAAAGAGCTGCGACATCACATCCCGCAGCCCGGCCTCATCGTCTATTATAAGTATTGATTTACTATCCAATAACTATCACCTGATATAATACCCAACACCAATTCTTGATCGGGCTGGATTTACATCCCTCAAGGTATCTTACCCGGAGGGGGATAAAGAACTCAAACGCAGCGTTACCCGCGTGCCTTTTCCTTCTTCCGATTCGACCAACACCTTGCCCTGATGCCTGATCGCTATGGCATCGACCATACTCATTCCCAGTCCGGTGCCCTGCGCGCCGCGCGTAGTATAGAATGGGTCGAAAATGCGCTGCTTTGTCTCTTCGGACATGCCAACTCCGTTATCTACCACGCTCAGATCCACATGGTTGTCTTTGCGTGAAGTAATGATTTCGATTTTGCCGCTGCACTCAATGGCCTGAGCGGCGTTGAGGATCAGATTAGCCAAGGCTTCTCTGAGTTCCGTCGCGTTTCCCAGCACACGGCAATCGTCTGCAAGCCTGGTCTCGACCGTGATTTCCGAATCAGCATTGGAGCCTGAGTCAAGCCATGCCGGCACAGCGCTTTGTATCAGGTCTTTGACAATTTCGCTGATGTCGATTACCTGATATCCGGTCGTATCCGGCGGCTTGCCGATCTCTTTGAGCCTGCGAACGGTCTCCGCGGCATCTCTTGCGGCAAGTTCAATCGCGTCGATGCATTTGGCTGCCGCGGGATTATCTGTGATTTTTCTTTTTGCAAGCTGAGCGTTTCCAAGGATAATGCCCAGCACATTGTTTATGTCGTGCGCAATACCGGCGGCCATCTCGCCGAGAGTCCTCAGCCGCTCCGAGTGAATCAATTGTTCCTGTGCTTCTTCGAGCAGTCTGTTGAGTTCGGCAAGTTCCTGATTGCGGTCGAGTATTTCTTTTTCGAGCTCACGTCTGGCTGTTATGTCGCTGTAAATCTCCACTCGCCCGCCGACATGTCCATCCGAGTCGAATATGGGCGATGAATAGCGATGCACCAGAGCCGTCCCGCCGCACAGCGAGTCCAGCACTTCCTCGACCACATCAATCTCGCTTTTGGGCTGGCCGGCAATCATCGACGGTAGTGCGGCACCTATCAGATCAGCCATGGCGATGCCAAACACCTCGGATGCCCGCTGGTTCGCATAAGTGATTTTGTGGTCTTTATTTAGAAGAATTACCCCGCGTTCGGGTGATGTGACGTTGCAAAGCGCGGCCAATTCGACAGCCTCCACAGTCTGCAAAGGTATTATATCGCCGGTTATGTTTTGTGTAAAGCAGAGTTTCTGCTATACTATATGCAAGCGTCCATGGCAAAATCGGCTTTCATCAAGTTATGGAAGCTGGAAAGGAGCGAGCGTCATGCTATCCAAAGATCCGAAATACGGCTTGCTGCATCTGGTAACCAAGCGGGATGTTTATGATGTCCCCGAGCCTAATCTGCTCAGGGAGATGTTTCCGTATGTTGATGTGCCGCGCATAGTATTTGACGGCAGAAGCGTGCCGATGGAGCCTGCCCAGGATTTCTATATTACGGACACGACGTTTCGCGACGGCCAGCAGGCGCGCCCGCCCTATAAAGTGGAGCATATTGTCAAGATTTATGATATGCTCAGCAGGCTTGGCGGGCCGAACGGTGTCATACGCGCCACTGAGTTTTTCCTCTACAGTGACAAGGACAAGGAAGCCGTGGCTAAATGTCTTGAACTCGGGCACAAGTATCCTGTAGTGACAGGCTGGATTCGTGCCACCAAAGAGGATTTTGCCCTTGTCAAAAGCATGGGGCTGCGTGAGACCGGCATCCTGACATCGGCTTCCGATTATCATATTTTTCTGAAGTTCAAGAAGACACGCGCCCAGATACTGGATCACTATCTCGATCTGGTCACGTCGGCTTTGGAATCGGGCTTGGACGCGGTGAGATGCCACCTTGAGGACATCACTCGCGCGGACTTTCCGGGCTTTATAATTCCGTTCGTGCAAAAGCTGATGGAGATAGCCGAGCAGTCCGGCAAGGTCGTTAAGATCAGGCTGTGCGACACAATGGGCTACGGCCTGCCTTATGCCGAGGCTACATTGCCGCGCTCCATTCCAAAGATAATCCACACGATGATCCATGAGTGCGGTGTGCCGAGTGAATGGCTTGAGTGGCACGGTCACAACGATTTTCACAAGGTGCTCATCAACGCGACCACAGCCTGGCTCTACGGTTGCTCTGCGGCTAACTGTGCGCTGCTCGGCTTCGGCGAGCGCACAGGCAACCCGCCTCTCGAGGGCGCGATTATGGACTATATATCTCTCAAGGGCGACGCGAACGGCGTTGACACGCGCGTCATCACAGAGATAGCGGAATATTTCAAGAATGAAATAGATGTTGATGTTCCGGCAGGCTATCCGTTCGTCGGTATGAATTTCAACGTCACCAGCGCCGGAATTCACGCCGACGGCATGCTGAAAAACGAGGAGATATACAATATCTTCGATACGGAAAAAATCCTGAGCCGACCCGCGCGAGTCAATATCACAGACAAATCCGGCGTGGCTGGAATTGCCCACTGGGTCAATTCATATCTGGGTCTTAAGCCCGAGATGGCTCTCGATAAGCGGCATCCCGGTCTGCTTGCAATTCAAGAGTGGGTCAAGGAGCAGTATGCAGACGGGCGAGTGACCTCGATCTCCGACGACGAAATGCTGATGCAGGCGAGAATGCACCTGCATGAATACTTCAAGAGCGATTTCGACAGGCTGCGCGATCATGCCCTGGACATCTCCGAGCAGATTATGCTCAGGCTGGTTGAGGATCCGCGAATTCACACCATGAACCCGGCGAAGATCGTGCCTGTTTTGCAGAAGTCTCTGGAGCAACTGCAGTTTATCCAGTTCATTTATGTGATCGATATAGAGGGCAACAAGATCACGGAGAACGTCACCCAACCGATCTATCGCGAGCAATTCGGCAAGTTCGGCTTGGAAGAAAACTTTGCCGGCAGGGATTGGTTCATAGGCGCGCTTAATGCCGGTCCGGGTGAAGTATATATTACCGACTTCTACAAGTCCAGGATCACCGGTGCGCTGTGTATAACGGTATCATCAGCGATTCTTGATGACGATGGTGAGCCCATAGGCGTCATCGGCGCGGACCTGAAGTTCGAGGAACTGGCAAGAGCCCTCTGATTTAGTATTGAGTATTTTATACTTTATATTTTCTAAAAAGCTCGCACACTGTCATTTCGAGTAAGAGTCGGGTAATCTGCTTTTCAGGCGTTTTCTGATGGGTAAGGATCTCCGAATCCTTACCCTAAGGTTTCGGAGCTGCCAAAATCCGATTTGACATCAGCTATGCGCGTTGTTTTATGATTGCGTGATGTTATGCCGCCAATTTCTACACAATAAGTGTAATACCTCGCAAAAATGCCGTTGCCACAATAAAAACTCTGCAGTATAATGCAACTACAAATCGTAATCTTGGACATTGCTTTATAAGTATAGCTGTGCTATAGTTTTATGCTATAAGCTAAACTTTGTTTGCCTCGGAGAAATGGATGAGGATACATAAGCACATAGCAGGTCCCCGATATGACAGGCTGCCGGACAACATGATAGTTGGGCTGGCACAGCAGGGGGACATATGCGCCTCTGAGTTTTTGCTTTACAAATATCGCAGCCTGGTCCGAACCAAGATTCGCTCATATTTTCTGATGGGCGCTGAGAAAGATGACCTGCTCCAGATCGGAATGATAGGCCTGTGGCAGTCCATTATGGACTATGTGCCGGACAAAGATATATCATTCCTCTCATTTGCCAGAATCTGCATCGAACGCCACGTAATTACCGCAATCAAGACCGCAACCCGCCGCAAGCAATCGCCTCTGAACAATGCCATATCGCTTGATTATAGCGTAGATGAGAGTGATGTGGATTTCAATCTCGAAGAAGTGTTGGTTTCCGAAATTGACCTGGACCCGGAGGATCTGCTGCTTCGCAGAGAGAGCATGAAGGTCCTGCGTGAGACGCTGCAAAGATTATTGTCCGGCTTTGAGTGGGAAGTGCTTAAGAGATACAATCTGGGCAAGACTTATCATGAGATAGCCATTGACCTGGCCTGCAATACCAAGTCTGTGGATAATGCTTTGGGCAGAATAAAGCGCAAAGTATCCTGCAATTCCGCATTCATGCATTAGCTTCTGTTCTTTCGGAAGACCAGTATGTACTGGTGGTGAATGTTGGATACAAACGCGTAAGGGATTCCATATGGGTAGAGGTTCTTGCTGTCCTGAGCCAGTATCGTGATTCCTTCGAGTGTAAAGCCCACCGATTCCATCGTGCGGATTATATCGGTATGATAGGCGACAAACTTGGACTTGTGCCTGAAATCGGATACCACTACGCACATATAGCGCTTTTTTTTGAGCGTCCGCCTGCACTGCGCAAATGTCTTTCCGAGTTCGCCCAGGAAGTCCTCATATGTTTCGATATTGCCCAGATCATCTGCTTCATCGCTGTAGCGCGTCTGCAGACCTTTGGCTTTTCTCTCGGCTTTGACCTTGTGGTCCCGGTCCTTACGCAGGATCATCCAATATGGGGGGCTGGTGACCGTGAAGTCGATGGATTCATCATCGATGTTCGGCATGACCAGCCTGGCGTCGCCTTCAAGGACAGTCTGCGGATATCGGCTGCGCTCATCAGCAATTCGCTGCCTCGCGACATCAGCCCATTGAGAGATCAGTTCGATCCCCGTGCCTCTACGGTCGCACTGCGCGCAGGCCACAAGTGTTGATCCGCTCCCGAGAAACGGGTCCAGCACGTTTTCTTCGGGTTTTGTGAAAAACTCAATCAGCCTGATGATGTCGGACTCAGCGAACGTAGCCGGATGCTGAGACTTGAGTTTATCACGCCTGGGCGGCTTACTGAACCACACGCTTTTGGTTTCCACCATCCACTGTGTATTGGACAGGTGGTTCAACGAGTTTCTTGGGTCAACCGTATTGTCTTGTTTTTTTGAGTTTGACATAAAGGCAGTGCTCGCTTGCGCCAATAATCATAGTGTAGTGAGCTTTGCTTGGCAAAGCAGCCAACCAAAATTCAACTGTCAACCTATAAAGGAGCGCAAGGATATGGCGAATCAGGAACTGTCGATCACGGTGGGAGAGTTATTAGGAATAGTCAAGGTCTCGCTCACCGGTCAACTCAGTCCGCGGCATGATCAAGCGCTCTATGGGGTCCTGACCGGATTTCAAGAGCAGGGCTCTACGTCGCTTGTGCTCGACCTGGCCGGTCTTGCTCCATCCGGCATCGAAGCCGCCACCGGGCTTATAAATGTCCTTCGCTCACTCGGTCCCACAACAAACATTCACATAGTCGCTTCGGGCGCTCTTGGATCAATACTGCGCAAAGGCAGCTTTGGGCCAAGCGTCAGGGTTTACTCATCCGTCGATGACCTTGCCGACACGTTCGGCGATGACGAAGAGTATCTCACATCGCGATGGATGGCGCGCGGCACACAGGATACCGAGCTTCCACTTGCCGCGTAGTTTAGAGTATGGCTCCTCGCCGCCTTAAGGTGGTTTTCAGCAGTGTGGGGTCTACATCCTTCAAACTGATCCCATTTTCCAGTGAGATACTTGCCGCAACACCTGCTGCTTCTCCCATAGCGACACATGCGGGCATGATCCTGATCGCCCCATGGCCTTCCTGCGTGCTCGACACGCATTTACCCGCTATCAACACTCTCTTGATGCCTTTGGGCACGAGGCACCGATAGGGGATCTCGTACCAGTCACCATGCGGCGGACCCTGTTCGGCGACAGCCGCTTCTTCTTTGGTATAGCCTTCACCCTTACCCGAGTGTACATCAATCTGATATGAAAGCCGGCATATTGCGTCATCAAATTTGCGTGCGCCTATTACGTCAGAGGCGCTGAACTTGTATTCGCCGACGATCCTGCGGGTCTCCCGAACGCCGATATTTGCTGCGCTTCTTAGCAGGTATGAGTTTTCAAAGCCGGGCACGTGTTTTTTTACGAAAGCGACGATCGACATCATCTGCCGCCTGCTCTCAATTTCGGAGCGCGTAAGGTCATCCGCATTGGTCCCATTGACGTTACCGACATGAGTGGTATTGAATGTTACTTCGCCCTTTCGCGGCCTGGCGTTGAAGAAGATAAGGTCTCCCGGCGCGTTGTATTCGCCTGCGCTTCTGGCTCTGCTGATAAGGTCATAGTATCCGGCCACGGAGTATACCTGGTCGGCGAGTTCGGTGATATTGACATCGGGATCAAACTTTGGAAAACGCATCTGGTCGGGGTGGTCTCTTACGTATGTGAGAGTCTTTACGATATCTACCCCGCCTACGTCAAACATCAGCGTTACCGCCTGCGGCAGTGAGTTTTCGTCACCTGATTCAAATGCCGCTCCCAGAGACACCGCCAGATCACCATCTCCAGTGCAGTCAATCAGCCTCTTGCAGTGAAAAGTTTCCTCTCCGGACTTTGACACGGTCTTCAAGGCGATGCCGTTATCAGTGTAGTGGATATCTTTGCAAAACGTATGAAGCCTTAGCGCGCAACCCGAACCAATCACCATCTCTTGCAGCGTAAACGCCATTGTCTCCATATCGAAGGAGTTGGCCAGCAGCCCGCCTGCGTTGCCCAGCATGCTTATGATTCTCTGGAACAGACCGCCCACTAAGATTTCGCCGTCTGACGCCCAATAGCGCATGAATGGGTTAACCAGTGCAGCCGTTGCGCAGCCTCCAAGATATCCGATCTGCTCTATCAAGAGCGTCTTGCATCCTGCTTCTGCCGCCGCGGTCGCCGCGGCGCATCCGGCCACTCCGCCCCCGGCCACTATGACATCGTAGTGTTTATTATCCATTATGGTATCCTAATAAGAAGAAAGGCGGACCCATTGCGGGGTCCGCCTTAAAGGCATTCAGCCAAGATTGGCCAAATAGTTGATTACAGCTTATCGCCACATTTCGACGGATCTGAGCCGTTGGTGCAGTCAGCTGTTACAGCCTTACTTTCATTGAAGTTGTAGTTATAATAGTTGGGTTCTCCACTAGTTGTTGGTGTCCACTCTGTTGTGATGGTCTCCAGAGCGCTGTCTTTCAGCGAAATAGTCTTCACATGCGAGTCCATATAGGCTACATTGATCTGAACACCATTTGTCAGCACATTGCCGCCAAAGTGCCAGGCTTTGTGTTCATAGAAGCATATCTGGTCGGAATTGTATGTGAAACTGCCTTCTTTTTTCGCACCATTGTTATACCATCCGTAATCCATGGCAGTCTTATACCAGTAAGAAACTTGGCTACAGGAAGCGCTGGATGCAGTCTCGTTATATGCTGCGTCGTTTGCTGTTATTGAATCAGACGGACAGAACATTACGTCTTTGTTTTTCATGTGTCCGTAAAGCACTTCCGTCCATGTTTCATTGACAGCGTTATCTTTCGGAGGCAAGTAGCCGACCTTTGATACAAACGTCGTGCTTTTTGTATTATCGTAAGTTGTCTGGCCTGTTATAGCTGACGACGGCAGCGTTCCATCGTAGTCACCCCAGTAGAGCTGGAGCGCGACAGCGCAGCTCTTCAGGTTGTTCTGACAGTTAGACTTGCGGGCTTGCTCTCTTGCGCGAGCGAAGACCGGGAAAAGGATGGCCGCCAGGATTGCGATAATCGCAATAACGACCAAAAGCTCAATAAGTGTAAAGCCTTTCTTTCGTGCAGGCATTGAAACTACCTCCCATATGATTATTTTGCCTTGCGTTGCTTAAAAACGTATATATGAAGCAGATGCGCACAATTGCCGGCATCACCTCCTCATGCCGATGCATCCGATCTAGTCAGGCGTAATGGCAATTCTCTTGTCTTCGCTTTCAAACCATACACCGTCATCATCAGTGTTTGTGCCGCTGCAGCGATAACAATCTGGATCCTTTGTAAAAACACCTAAAGGAATCAGCTTTACATGTCCGTCTGCAAACAGTATATGAGACCCGACACCATGCAGCTTGTAGTTGGGCGCCGGATTTGTATAGGTGTATCCGTCTGGGCTTGACAGGAACGGAAAGTTTGGTTGAGCATTCTCGCCGTTGCTAGAACCTCCTGGGGGATTCGTGACTCCATCCCTGGAGATGTTAGTCGGTCTAATTGTTGCGTACTGGTAACCATCCAGTTCGCGGACCATCATCAAATTGCCCGCGTTTTTAACGGCTCCCTCTCCAACCTCAAGCATGTTTGCATTAAACGCATAGCTGACACAGTTGAAAGATGCATTTTTTCTGCCTACCGGAGCAGCCGATTGGCACTTCCAAATACTTGTGGGGTCAGAAAGTTTGGTAACTGTCTCAATGTAGTTGTAGAGCGCTTCGATCCAGTTTGGACCTCGGCCATTGGGGTTTGGCACTACACTGCTACCGGCGCTGGGACCGACGAACCTGTACGGCTTTCCTGTAGATGAGTTAATCTTCGGCGTGCCTACGTCTCCATATATGCCGCTGGTGGTGTTTATAGACAATGGCACTTCAGTTGACATTGGGAAACTTGATACATTTGTTAGCCTATTGGTTGGGTATGTATCTTCCCAGTCGGAGAGATACATTTTGAGACCATTGCCGATCTGCTTCATGTTAGACTCGCAGTTACTTGCCTGCGCGGTTCTCCTGGCTTTGGCAAAGACCGGGAATAGAATCGCGGCCAAAATGGCAATAATCGCAATAACTACCAGAAGCTCGATTAGCGTAAAGCCTTTGCGACCTTTCATAGTTTTTCTCCTCATAACATTTTGGGTAGTCATAATCAATAAAATACAATTCAGAAGTGCTTGATCAACGTTTGCCTACCTCTAACACCATCCTTTCCCTGTACTACTTTGAAGACTGAGGACCGGAATTCCTCAAAAGCTCGTCAATATCCTAGCATACGCCTTGGCGCCGTGTCAACGCGCTTTTTCACCCGATTAGTAGACCTCAAAACGGCTGCTAATGTTCCAGAAATGAGTGAAAAAGACGTAACAGCTCACTCTTCGTGAGAATCTGAAAAAAGTTTGTGTATTCACTACAAGTGTGCAGGTACTTCGGCAGGCGCTGCCTAAGTAGTGTGCATGGAGAAACCGACTTACGAAGAACTGGTTGCTG
>JBDKUO010000015.1 GCA_039679645.1 Armatimonadota bacterium | reverse complement strand
CCGCAGTGATCGCGGCAGTCAACGTTGTCTTGCCATGGTCCACGTGACCTATCGTTCCAATGTTCACGTGCGGCTTCGTCCTCTCAAACCGCTGCTTTGCCATATTATTTGCCTCCAAGAATAAGCTAATTAATTTCTAACTCAACAACCAAGATGTTTCGCGAACTTGTTCCCGAAACATTGCATCGTATCGTGAATAAATTCCCGATACACCGAATTTACTATCTTTTAAGTGAGCGACCGGTCGTCTTCTCGACAACTTTCTCTGCCAGACTCACGGGAACCTGCTCATAGTGCGACGGTTCCATTGTATATGATGCCCTACCCTGGCTCATAGAGCGAAGGGAGGTCGCATATCCGAACATTTCAGAAAGCGGCACCTTTGCATCCAACTGCTGAGTCCCGCTTGCGCCGACTTCCATATGAGTAATGCTGCCCCGGCGCCCGTTAAGGTCCGAGATAACATCACCCAGATATTCTTCAGGAACCACGACTTCAACATTCATAATCGGTTCCTTAAGGGTCGGCTTGCCCTTTTCAACTGCAGCGCGTGCCGCCAGCGAACCGGCAATTTTGAATGCCATATCGGATGAGTCAACCTCATGGTATGAACCGCCGGTGATCGTGACTCTGACATCGACCACTTCAAATCCGGCCAGGACACCCGACTTTAACGCTTCTGCTACACCCTGCTTGACTGCCGGGATATAATCCTTTGGCACATCGCCGCCGACGACCTTGTTTACAAACTCAAATCCGGAACCGGCTTCAAGCGGCTCCATCTCAATTATTACATGGCCATACTGACCGTGCCCGCCGCTCTGCTTTACGTGCCTGCCCTCAACCTTAACAGGCTTCGTTATTGTCTCTTTATAGGAAACCTGCGGCTTGCCGTGGTTTGCTTCAACTTTGAACTCGCGATAGAGACGGTCGAGAATAATCTCAAGGTGAAGCTCACCCATGCCAGCGATTATCGTCTGACCGGTGTCTTCATCGGTTCGCGCTCTGAAAGTGGGGTCTTCTTTGGCCAGCCTCTGCAAAGCAAGCGACATTTTTTCCTGATCGCTCTTTGTCTTAGGCTCGATTGCGACTTCGATGACCGGTTCGGGGAACTGAATGGTCTCAAGCAGAATCTTGTGATCTTCGGTGCAGAGCGTGTCGCCTGTATTGGTAGTGTCAAGTCCCACTGCCGCGACTATGTCGCCTGCATAAACATTCTGTACTTCCTCGCGGTGATTGGCATGCATTCGCAAGATTCGATTTAGGCGCTCTTTCTTGCCCTTGTTCGCATTCCAAACCTGCTTGCCACGCTCCAGCTGCCCGCTGTAGACTCTGAAATATGTGAGGTTGCCCACATATGGGTCGCTCATAATCTTGAATGCAAGGGCAGCAAATGGTTCGTTATCTGACGCCTCACGCGTGACCGGCTCGCCAGTCGATACGCTTACACCCTCTACCGGAGGAACATCCAACGGTGACGGCAGGTAGTCGACAACGGCATCCATAAGCGGCTGTACGCCCTTGTTCTTAAATGCGGAACCACAAAGCACCGGAACAAGCTTATTACGAATGGTTCCTGTGCGGATCCCGGCTTTTATCTCATCGGGAGTGATCTTCTCACCCTCGATATATTTCTCCATCAGGTGATCGTTGATCTCAGCGACTTTCTCGACCAGATACTCTCTGGCTTCAAGCGCACTTGCGCGAAGATCATCAGGAATATCCTTCTCCTCGAAGTCACGTCCCGTGTCGTCATGATAATACAGAGCCTTGAGACGAACGATATCGATTACGCCTTTTAGTTCGCTCTCAGAGCCTATGGGTAACTGAATCGGAACCGCGTTCGCTCCAAGCCTCTCACGCACTTTCTCGACAACTCGCATGAAGTCCGCACCGACGCGGTCCATCTTGTTGACGAAAATTATACGGGGGACTTTATACTTATTGGCTTGTCGCCATACTGTTTCAGACTGAGGCTGGACTCCGCCAACTGCACAGAAAACTGCAATCACGCCATCAAGGACGCGCATGCTTCGCTCTACTTCAACGGTGAAATCCACGTGACCGGGGGTATCGATGATATTGATGCGACTGTCTTTCCACATACAAGTGGTGGCCGCAGAGGTTATGGTGATGCCTCGCTCTTGCTCCTGCTCCATCCAGTCCATGGTCGCCGCGCCCTCATGAACTTCGCCCATCTGGTGAATACGACCAGTATAATAGAGCATACGCTCCGTTACGGTCGTCTTACCGGCGTCGATATGCGCGGCAATGCCAATATTCCGTGTTTTTTCTAACGGATAATCGCGAGACATTATAGATTCCTTACTCAAAAACTCCCGAGGGAAAGCAGAAAGCATGCTGGATCGCCGGGCGCGGATCTTATGACCCCGTCCCCGATTGCTCGATCTTCACTTTGCTCTCTATCTTCCGCCCCCTTCCATACAGCATTTATTATTTAGTATTGATTATTTTATATTGATTATTTACGATTATTTACCAGCGATAATGCGCAAACGCTTTGTTTGCCTCGGCCATCTTGTGGCCGTCTTCCTTCTTCTTAATGGAAGCGCCGGTGTTATTCGCGGCATCCATAAGCTCAGCCGCCAGTCTCTCGACCATTGTATGCCCACTGCGTTTGCGAGAGTAGGTCACGATCCAGCGAAGTGCAAGCGCAACCTTTCGATCAGATCTCACCTCAACAGGCACCTGGTAGGTCGAACCACCAACGCGCCTCGGCTTTACCTCTATCACAGGCATCACGTTCTTCATTGCTTCCTCGAAGACCTCGATACCTTTGCGATTCGTCTTGTTCTCAATAATCTCGAGAGCACCGTAGACGATCTTCTCCGCCGCGGACTTCTTACCGTCCATTAATACTCGATTCATCAGACGTGTAAGCATCCTGCTTCCATAAAGCGGATCAGGATTAATCTCGCGTTTCTTAACGGGACCTTTTCTGGGCATACTGTTAAATCCTCCACACAAGTCAAAAAGTTTGAAAGTTTGAAAGTCAAAAAGCTATGCTACTCTACAAGAGACTGAGTCTCAACTTTTTGACTCGGAACATTTTGACCTTTTGACTCAGACCTACTTCGGTCGCTTGGTTCCATATTTTGAACGGCCCTGCTTGCGGTTGGCCGTGCCCGCCGCGTCAAGCGTGCCGCGAATTACGTGATAGCGAACACCCGGCAAATCCTTGACTCTGCCTCCGCGGATAAGAACCACGGAGTGCTCCTGCAGGTTGTGACCAATGCCTGGAATGTAAGTGGTTACTTCCATTCCATTGGTAAGCCTGACTCTTGCGACCTTTCGCAGAGCAGAGTTAGGTTTTTTCGGCGTTTCGGTTCGCACTATAAGGCATACACCGCGCTTCTGCGGGTTTCCTTTAAGTGCGGGCGCCTTAGTCTTTTTCTTGACATTGGCGCGGCCTTTCCTTACAAGCTGGCTGATAGTCGGCAAACTGACACTCCTAAATTAAATGTTAACATTGACTCGGGGCAATAAAAAACCCCTCGTGACACACTCGAAGGGCGTTAGTCCACCTTGGATAGCTTCAGTTGTTTCCGCAACGAGAAAGGTGTGCTAATCGCCTCCTGATATGTCGGCAAACGTGCTCGGTCGAGATCGCCCCGACCCGAACTTGTAAATTATATCTAACTCAGTCCGGCATTGTCAATAGCATTCGGTAACATCCAGGCAACATTTTTTTGCTCCCGACACTATTAACGTACGCCGATGTGTAATATACCACAATATTGCAGGCTTAATCAACTAATGAATTCAGTTCAGAAGCCATTCAGTTTTACGAGAACAAATACAGCTCGGCGCGAGCCTCGCCTAGCGGTTGTAGCGCGAAGCAGTGTGCACGATCAGACGATCAACGATCAAACGATTCACGATCAAACGACTATTGCCCGGCTGGCTTTGAAGTTGTGCCGGCTGCCGCTCCTGCCGGAGTCTTTCCAGGACCAGTGACCGGTGCAGTCTTCGCAGGCTGTGCCGGAAGCCGAAACTCTGCCTTGGCCATATTGGCTGATGTTCCCATCGGAGGCAACTGCTTATCATTGAGTTTCAAACTGACTGCAGTTGCCTGGCCGACCTTTATAAAGACAACTTTCTTGGCTGTCACTGTCTTGATACCGGCTGGCAGCATGCCATAGATCACCTTTTGGCCGTCGGCCTTAATATCTGCCCACACAGGCCTGCTTGCCGTGACTTCAAGCGACAATGACTGCGGCGCGGCAGGCTTCTCGGCTTTTGGCTGCCCGGCAGGTTTCTTTGCTTCTGGCTTGACAGGTGCGGGCACAATCGGTTCAGGCTTTGGAAGCTGAGCTACATCCGGCTTTCCTACATTGCCTCTGATCGCTGCAGGTACCTTAATCCCCCACCCTTTGTCATAGAAATATACAGTTGCTGTAAGTCCGCCAAGCACTACCAGAGTCAACAGCGTAACCAGCACGCTTTTCCAGACCGACTTGCGCTTTGGCGGCTGCGGAGCCGTCTCGCGAATGACGCCCTGCCAGTCGTACTCATATTTTTCCAGCAGTTCGCCGCTGTCCAGGCCAAGAAAGTTGGCGTAGTCACGCAGAAACGCGCGCGCGTATACTCTGTTTGGAAAGTGATCGAAGCGGTCCTCCTCTAGAGCTGCGAGATTATGCACTGTTATTTTTGTGGCGTCGTGGACTTCATCCAGGGAAAGCTCGCGTTTTTGTCTCTCCTGGAGGAGCATTGCGCCTATTGTTTCATTGTTTTCCATTATGCCTCATAGTCCGGTTGGAATATTATCCGTTAGATATTCTACATAATAATAGCTTTTCAATCAAGATGGTAAGGTTCACTCTCCGCAATTATGCCTTGGAGGGCAAGGTTCACATCGAGCCTGGCTGCACCAAATTGTCTCGGCTCAGCGGGAGCTTCGCCACCAGTCAATCTGCCATCAGGTGTCTTCAACCGGCAGCCAGTCATCCCTGCCGGGCAGTGTAACTGTAAATGAGCTGCCTTTGCCGAGTTGAGTGCGCACGTCGATCTTGCCGCCGTGAGACTCAACTATATCTTTAACGATAGCCAGGCCAAGCCCAGTGCCTCCCAGGCGCCGGGACCGAGCCTTATCTACCCGATAAAAACGCTCGAAGATACGATCTATCTCGCCCTGCGGAATGCCGATACCGGTGTCGGCGACCGTTATCTCAATCCCCGATCCATGCGTCTTAGCCTCGACTGAGACATGCCCGCCCTCGGCGGTATATTTGACCGCGTTATCCACCAGGTTGCGGACCATTTGCACCGCCTGCGCTTCATCACAATAACCTACCAGGTCATCGGGAGCAGTGATATCGACCGATATGTTCTTGCTTACAGCCTGCGGATTGATTACCCTTACAGCGCGGCTGATAATCTCCGATACAAAGCAGGTAGATTTCTCAGTCTTTGTGATGCCCGAATCTCGCCTTGCGATATCCAGCAAGTCCTCGATCAACGATGACAGTCTATCGCTCTCCGAGATGATGGAGTTCAGAAACCTGTCCACAAAATCTTCATCGTTTTTTGCGCCTGCAAGCAGCGCTTCCGCCGTTGTCCTGACTGCCGTAATCGGTGTCTTTAGCTCATGGCTGACATTGGCAACAAACTCTCTCTGGTTCATCTCGTGACGCCGGACGTCCGTAAGGTCGTGCAATATGATAAGCGCGCTATCCTCCGACGAACTCGCCTGCCGATACCATGCGGCTCGAATGCTTATCACTCGCTGCGGCCAGCCGGGAAGCCTGATTTCAGAACTCAGAACGCACCTGCCGGACATGGACTCATACGCCAGTCTGGTGATTTCAGGATGCACGTCGGTGTCCTCGAGCTGCACTCCGATCTGTGACTCATCTACACCGCATATTCGACGAGCCGCGGCATTGCACAGCATAATACGACCCTGAGCATCGACTGTGATGACACCGTCAGCCATACTTTCTATCACAATCATGCCCTGGCGCTTTTCGCGCCTGAGCACCCTTATGCTCTCGCTGAGGCTTATAACTGTATTAGCCAGGTCGTGACCAAACTCATCCAATATGACGCGTTGATCGAAAGATTCCGAACCCGAGGCGATTTGTTTGATCGCCTGCGATAAGCGCGCTGCGCGTTTGGCTTTCAAAGTCGAAGCACGCGCATAGGCAAAGCAAAGCATTACAAGCAGAACCGCGCATATCAACCACCTGATCCATACAGAAAACAGCAGGCCTGCTGATTGCACAATGACAGTCACCAGGAAAGTCACCAATACGGCAAATATGACACTTGGAAGAAAGAGCCTAATCTTCACCCTCACAAACGATCTTGTAACCAATCCCACGCACTGTCTTTATATAGGTCGGGGAGCTTGGATCCTGCTCGATTTTTTCTCTGAGCCAGCGTATGTGGACGTCGAGAGAGCCCGTGTCGTAGGCAGCATCTGCATCCCACACCCTCTTAAACAGCTCCTCCCTGCTGAGGACTCTGCCCTTGTTTGACATCAGAGCACGCAGGAGTTCATACTGCTTGAGCGGCAAATGCACCTGGTTTCCACCTAAAGTAACTCGCCTTCTGGCAAGGTCGAGCTGGATAGGACCCACCTCCAGTAATGCATTCTTCTCATCATCGTGAGCGCTTTGCACACGGCGCAAAATCACCTTAACGCGTGCAATCAGCTCGCGGATGCTGAAAGGCTTAGGCAAATAATCATCTGCACCCATCTCCAGACCGATGATTCGATCAATCTCTTCGGTCTTTGCCGTAAGCATCAATATCGGCACGTTGGATTCCCTGCGGACAATTCTGCAGAAATCCATTCCACCCAGCTTAGGCAGCATAAGATCAAGGATTATCAGATCAGGTGAAAAAGTCCGAAATGCGGAAAGTCCCGAAAGCCCGTCACCGGACGTTTCTACAACAAACCCCTCCGCCTTAAGAGAATAGGCTACCGATTCGGCAATCGGCGCCTCGTCTTCTATGAGAAGTATCCTGTCATTCATGACAAATTGCAGCTCCTGACTTGGCCAGAGTGCATACGTTCCGTGCTTTCGCACAACCATAGCTCATGTTACGATTGGCAAGAAGCGATGTCAAGTTTGGGCTGACCAGAGTGTGTATGTCAAATCTACGGAAATAGCCAAAATTTAGGTAGGTTGCTCTAATAGCGAAAGCACGAAAGGGCGAAAACGCGAAAGGATCAGCGAGTGAAATGAATTCCAATGCAATTTATGGTTTGCTTCTATATTAAGACCATATCCTATTTCGTGCTTTCGGAAATTTCGCTCTTTCGCAATTAATAATCCGTGAATTTGACACGCACCCCTGACCAGATAAGCGTAAACATGATATACTTAGATATCTGCACGCAGGAAGTTCCCTCTTTTTTGTACGGGAAATCTCTTAACCGCGAGGATACATCAAATGATACAGGATATTGCCGAGCGTCAACGCGCTATTGCACAACTGCAGGAAAACACACTCGATCTGGTTATTGCAGGCGGTGGAATTGTCGGATCCGGTATTGCGCGTGACGCCGGACTTCGTGGACTAAAATGTGCTCTCGTCGAGCAGTATGACATTGCATCAGGCACCAGCAGCAAGTCCAGTCGATTATTGCACGGAGGACTGCGATACCTTGCGCAGGGACGTGTAGAACTCGTTTACGAAGCCAGTGTGGAAAAATGTATAGTAAACAGAATCGCTCCTCATATTTCCGCTCCGCTGGGGTTTATTTTCCCTACGTACAAAGCGTCTTTACTCGACCAGTGGGCACTCTGGAAGTTGCGGATCGGAGTGAAAATATACGATATCCTCTGTGGGGGAAGAAATCTCGGCAAGTCACGTTCGCTCACACCAAAGAAAGTGACTGCTCTGCTGCCCGACATCGAGAAGAACCGGCTCACCGGAGGTGTGTTCTACTATGATGGGCTGACAAATGACGCCCGCCTGGTGGCGGATACGCTGCGCTCGGCGGCAAAATCGGGCACAAGTGTATTAAACTACTGCCGTCTGATCAGCGCGAAGCCTGAAGCTAACGTATGGCGCTTGTCTCTTGCGGACAGCATCACGGGCGAAACATTTGAGCTGACAAGCAAATGTGTGGTCAATGCTACAGGCCCATGGGAAGAGCAATTCGATCATAGCGTAATCAGCCTGCGACCGACGAAAGGCGTTCATCTTGTCATCAGCCGCAAGCGCCTGCCGGTTCCCGATGCGGTAGTGGTTATAGAAGACTCCAGAATCCTCTTTGCGATCCCCTGGGGAGATCGAGTGATCCTTGGTACGACTGATACGGACTATAACGGCAGGCCCGAAGATGTAGCCGTTGAACAAGAAGACGTGGACTATATTATCGCGACGATTGGCCGGGCATTTCCGGAAATCGGACTCAGCAGCAAAGACATTATCAGCGCATGGGCCGGACTGAGGCCGCTCATCGCGGATAAGAAAGGCAGACCGTCGGATATTTCGCGCTCGCACCTGATTGTCTCGCCGCAACCGGGATGGTGGGATGTAGGCGGGGGCAAGCTCACAACCTACCGGCTTATGGCAGAGCAGACAGTCGACCGTATCGAAAAATATCTCGGACGGCCTCGAACGGCGTGTGTGACTGCCCAGCAGCCTCTGCTTCCGACTGAAGAGACCGTCGGCATCAGTGCAATAGTGCCGCCGGAGCCGTCACGCGATCTGGTCGATCACTTCTGCAAAAACGAGTGGGCGGTTCATCTTAGCGACGTAATGGTGCGGCGCGCCGGTTGGGCATACTACTGCACAAATGCGGATGAGATTAAAAAGCAGGTTGCCGATTGGATGGCGGATATACTCGGTTGGGACGATGCGCGTAAGCAGGAAGAGCTAGCGGGCTGAAAGAGTGGAATAGATCAAACTTGACACTTCAGACGGGGTACTTGCGATATAATCTGCACTGATGAGTTCTTCATGTGATCCGTAACCCCATAACACCGCCATTGACGATATGTCATTAGCGCGCGCAGCCTCTATGTCGTGCTTCCTGTCGCCTATCATAATGCAGCCGGGCGGATTGATAGACTGCTCATGCAGAATTTGTTTTAGCAGATCGGCCTTCGAGAGGTCCACATCGCAGCCGTATATGGCAGTAAAGAACGATGCAAGCCGGAAATGAGTAAGCACATTTGCCGCAATATCCTGCCGCTTTGAGGTTGCGACAAACAGGCGATGGTTAGGCTGCAGACTCGATAAAAGCTCAGGAATGCCCTCGTATACGTGATTCTCCAGATAGCCCTTGACCACATACCTCTCCCGATACCAGGTCACGGCCTGCATTAGAGTTGCGCGGTCATCAGTATCGAGCAAAACTTGAAATGTGTCCATGAGCGGCGGGCCTATAAAGCGCTCCAGTGATGAAGGCTCAAAAACCGGCAGATCGAACTTGCTGAGCGCAAAGTTGATTGATCTTACAATACCGTCTTTGGGGTCCGTTAGTGTGCCGTCAAGGTCAAAGAATAAGTTCAACCTATTCACCTATCACATAACAGGGATATAATCACAAGCCGATCATGATCATTAGGCTGGTCAAATAAGCGAAAAGCTGAAAGCTGCTATTCCGGGCTTTCCACTTTCCACTTTCAGCTTCTACTACTTACTCATCACCCGGCAGACTTTCCATTGTTTCGAGCCTGTCTTGTATAGAATTATATGCTGAACAATTGTTTTGCCGCCTGGGAAGGTGAACTTCACAGGCACATCGGCACGGTCATCGGTCACCTGATCGGGAAGCATGACAGTATACCTCGCCTGCTTCTTGATCCTCCATGATCGATATGTATTTACATTGATACGAGTAGCCAAACTGCCGTCACAACCGGCGGCAGGCTCATCGCTCGTAAGACGCAGAGCTTTCTGCTGCTTGCCGCTCGCCAAATACTTGACCCACTCCCATGCGACCCTGTCGGGCGGCTCCGGGGTGGTATATCGATAGCCTATCCAGGATGCAAGAACCAGCAGGCCGGCTATCGCAAGTATCACGACGTTTCTGCGCTGACGGTCAGTAACCAGGCCATTAGGCTCTATGTGAGCATGGCGCTTGCATGTCCATAAGAATGTGACTATTGAACCGGCAGTAAGCAGGGCGGCGCTTAACCAGAACGGCACATTGTAGTTTACAATACCGAGCCTGGGGAAACTGAGCACATCGCTTGAGTATACAAATGCCCCTATGCTCGCGCCCACAATCGCGGCCAGACCCTGCGCCAGACCGACCGCGCCGAGCACTTCGCCGCGACGCTCCCTCGGCGTCACCGTAACTACCAGCGCATTCCAGGCGGGGAAAGCCACCGTGAAGCCAAGCCCGATCACCACGGCCGCAGCCCCTAATATCACTATGCTTCTAAATAGCGCGACCACCCACATCGCAATTGCGCTGAAGAGTATTCCATAAGCGACTGCAGTGCACTTTCCGAATTTATCGCCGAGCCTGCCAAGTGGGACGGCAAATATCCCCATCGCGCCTGCCACAGGAGCAACCAGCAGGCCGAACTGAGTCTCGGTCATACCAAGATGCTCGACTGCATAGAGCTTGACGATAGGGGTGAGCATGCCCATTCCAAGAAAAGTAACCAGCGCCAGCACAACCATGTCCGGCACCTCGCGGAAGCTGCGCAGGAGGTGCGTGAACTTAAACTCGGTCGGGTCTTCGAGAGCAGGTAATTCCATAGCCTCGCCATGCAGTGGTTCGGCATGATGCCCCTTGCCCAGGCTCCTGGGCAAAAAGACAATCATTACAAAAGCCGACAATATCAGCAGTATCGAGACAAGATAAAACGACGCTGTATACGTGCCGAAAAGCTCGTTCGCCGCGCCGCCCATCACGAACCCGAGCGCAAGACCACCCATATATGTAACGTTCAATACACTCATCGCGGCGCTGCGGTTCTTTTCACCGACTACATCGCCTACTGCAGCAAATGCGCTGGTCCACAGAGCGCCGCTGCCGAGACCATCTATCGCCCTCAGACCGATCAGTCCGAATATGACGTATGGGCCGTGCAGGACTATCGTGAGATATGCGGTGCCTGCTGTGATTAAAGGCCCTGCAATCATCAGGGGTTTTCTGCCTATTCTGTCGCCCAATGCGCCCGCGGGCGGCCTCGATAGAGCCTCGGTAAGCAGAAATGTACTGAGTATGATCCCCCATTCCGCGCCCCTGTTCAGGCTGAACTTGACATACATCGGCAGAGCTGAAAGGTTCAATATCGCGTAGCCCAGCTCTGCAAAAAGACACGCCAGACCAAGCCAGAGCAGCGATTTGTAGTCGTGTATATATCTGCGAATGTTTGAGAGGGTGAAAGCCAACATTTACCTCATGGTTGAGATTTCAAGCGTAATTTACTCGAACAAGGTTATCACGATCACCTGTGGCAAGTCAAACTGGCTGAACACTTAATTCAGATTCAAAATAGCGCCGGGAATGACAGCTTTGCTGACCAAGCTCACTGCCATTCCCATGAAAATAGAATAAATCCTACTGCACTATAATGCTTTGTTTGGTGGATATCGAACTTGTCTGCAATTTTATTGTAGCAAGTTTGTTAACCTCATCCCATTGCCAACTCTGAGTGTCGCTCTTGCCTTCAGCAAGACTTTTTCCATCTGCAATAACACGCTGCGGTCTCTGACCAAGGCGCATGGTGATTAAGTAGCTTCTGCTTTGAGGCTGCCCTGCATATCGTCCTTTAGCCGGCCCGATCGTGACTGTATATTCATTCTTCTTTGCATCTTGCTTCAGCGTAACTGCTGTGCGGGCAAACTTGCCATTTTTATAATCCAATGATGACCCGTCGTCCTCATACAGCGTAAATGAAGTCGATCTCCCGGGATAAACATCCAGAATGAGCGGATCGACCGGCTTCTGGCTTGTATAGTCCATATCAGGCTGCTTGGGAATAATAGACCCCTGCTTAACAAATATCGGCATACCATCAAGCGGGCACTCATAGCTGATTGTTTGATTACCGTTATATACTTTGCCGCTGAAGTAGTCCACCCAACCACCGGGCGGCAGATATATATCTCTTGTAGCCGTGCCATTCGTTCCTGGGCTTGTGATAGGCGCTACTAAAATACTCTCTCCTAGCAAATACTCGTCAAACCTGTATGCCTGTTCAATATCCGGGTATTCAAGATACAGCCCGCGAACGATCGGCATGCCTGTTTCGTATGCCTGGCGACCGAGTGTGTAGTAATAAGGGATCAAGCTGTATCTGAGCTTAAAGAACTTGCGGCAAAGGTCTGTCCCCTGCTTACCATAAACCCAAGGCAGGCGGACATTACCTTCCACAGGGTTCTCATGCGCGCTGTGGAGCCTGAGCATAGGACTGAGCGCACCGAACTCGACCCAACGGGCGTATAGCTCGAAGTCGTCCGTAAGCTTATCGAAAAAGCCGCTTATGTCGTGTGTAACATATGGAGCGAGCGTGTTTCCTGCCTTTATCGTGAAAGGTATCTCGCTCGTCAGAGTCTTCCAGTTGGAGTAAGCGTCGCCGGTGAAGAAAGCCGGATATCTGTGCGAGCCCGGACCTCCATATCTGCTGAAGATTAAGGTCCTTTTACCAGTGTGCTGCTGCTGAGCATCATAATATACCTTATTTGTCCACATCTGTGAATTCAAGCCGTCCATGCGGGCATAGTCTCCGTCAATCCACCAGAAATCGACTCCATCATCCATGATAGAGTTATGATAATCCATCCACAGCTTGGCATCTTGCTTGCGCGCCAGGTTGAAATACACGTTCGGCATTCCGGCCTTAGCGGTCAGCATCACGGGCCCTTTTGTCATACCCCCATTGCCGCCCCAGTTGTTTACCCTAAGGCAGATGAGGTTTTTTGCGTTTTTCTTGATATAATGGGTTATGTCGGTTGAAGTCAGAGTCCTGTTGCTGCTTTTCCCCGCTGAACCGTAGTGAGTGATATAGGTTCCATTTACATAAATATCATATTCATCGCTCACTCCGCCGAACTCAATATACACAGGCCAGTTTTTGAAGCTCTCAGGAATCTCGACCCATTTTCGATACCAGCCTATGCCGTCATAGCCGGGGAATCCATTGCTTTCCCATCTTCCCATTTTTGCGATTGTGTGCCAGTTGCTGTCGTCATATTCCGTGGAGAACCACTTTTGCGTCTGGCCTTCTGCTGTCGGGTCCGTATTGAACATCCAATCTTTATCTATTTGTTCGACATTGAAAATCGCCGGATCGACCAGATCAGATTTTTTAATTATATCGCTGATCCGGGTGTCTTTGTAATACAGTCCGCAGCTGGGATGGTCGTTTAACGTTAGCTCTATTCCGGACTTGTGGAGTGTGTCCGCGAATTTCTTAGGATCGGATATGATGGGGCTCCAATCAAGACCGCCGTACCATCCATAAAGATGCCATCCGAAATCCAGCACCATAACATCAAGAGGAATATCTTCTTTTCTGAACCGTTCGATTATCGAGTAGAGATAATCTTCTTTGATCTTTTCGTCGTGATATTCAAAGTTCAGGTCAGTAACCCATGCGCCAAATGCGTATCTGGGTATCATAGGTATCTTTCCGGCAAGTGCAATATATTGTTTGTAGAAACTAGCATAGTCATTGCCGTATACAAAAAAATACCAATCCTGCGCAGCCTTATCAGTGCGTGGAGCTATCCAGTTCGATTTTGTGTCCCATACAGGGGTTTTGCTGTCGTCCAGCAAATAATAGCCGCGTTTGCTGAGCATGCCGGACGGGAAATCCGGCATTTTTTCCCCCGGCGCGGTTAACCTATATATATCATTAAAGCTGCCGAACGGACCGCCCAGATTCTCGTCGTCCTTACTTCCCGGCATACACTGGCATTTTTGACTTTTATTGCGCCATGTAACAAGCAGATTAGCAGCCGTAAACTTGCCCGAATCCGGTTTATAAAATACTGACATTTCTTTAGTATCGATGCGAACCCATTCACCAGTATTCGATACGGTAAATCTTTCATCTCTCATGCTTCGGTTCGTTACGACTGCAGTAGCTGAGTCTATGAACCCACCCGGCGCATATTGCATGCGCACAAGGCTGGGAGATAAGACTTCGAAACGCGCCGGACCGCATGTAACCTTGTTGCCATCACGAATAACACTCGCTGCCACCGGGCTCTGAACGAAAATCGCAGCGGCAATCGAGCACAAAACAACGTATCGCATCATAATACATGTATAATCTTTGTACATCTTTATATTTCTCTCCTTAATGGCGAAACCTGAGTAGCATTATGTTATCAAAATAGAATAGGAGTGTCCAGAGCACAACAGCAACAGCAAAAGGGCGCGTGTCATATCTTAGTAGGGGTGAAACATTTGCCAATAAAACTCGGTTAGCTTCTGAAAATTCGCCGCAAATGTTTCACCCTAGGCGGTGGGTTCGGGCGAAGCATTTGCATTTGAGATTACTACGCAAAACGGCATTAGGGGGCAAATGCTGTCGCCCCTACAACGTTGGCGAATTTCCCCACATTTGACACGCACCCACAGTAAACCCGCCCGAACCTTTGTTTGAAGCAAGCATAATTAGGCTTTAGCCTTTACTTCATGGCATGAAGCAATGTGAAGCAAAGGACCTCTGGGATTATGGCATTTCGGGTTAGGCAGTGCGTTCGTCGGCTCCGGCAGCGGGGCTTGATTATAAGCGTCAGGATTGGCGGCTATTTGCTGCTGCCCGAAGAAACGATTATGTATTCTAATCCGCATTACGCGTTAGAATTAATCAATCCTCGTCTGGCTTCGCACACCTCTGCAAGAAACACGCCAAGAGTTGTCGCTGTCCCCACTGCCAGACGTGCATCCCGAGTCACAGCACTAACAGCATTTGGGCCACGTCCATGCCCGGTGCCATATACATTCCGAAGCTCAGTAATTCCCTGGCATGCTGCAGCAAGGCCACTCGCAATTTGTTTTCGAGCATCTGCCCCTTTTTTACTTTCCTCAATGTCCTCACGTGCCATACGCAACGACTTCAAACACAATTTAACTAGCGAAGGTATGTCTTCTTTGCCATTCAGAACATGACCACACTCGTGAGCTATTCCTCTGCATACAGACTCTAATAATTCTTTTGCGGTGCCAATAGCAAGCGCAGGATCATCTTCAATGGCTCCCCGTAATCGTGCAACTTGCTCATTGATAATGGCCAATTCCAGACTATCGGCTATTTGCTGCAGTTTGTCCTCAGCCACAACCCTATTTTGTACTCGAGCTATACGTATACCATCGAATTGAAGACCATCACGCAGGAGCAACTTTTCGCAGTTTCCTCGTTTGTCTTCCGGCATGTGAATCATTATCTGTTCATATGCATCCAAGACAGGCTGAACCTGCTTCCAATTTGTCCAATCAACAGAGTGGTAATACTGTTCAACAAGACTTCGCCGCATACCTGATATGCAGGGTTCATAGTCAGAATCACATTCTACACCAGCAGCATTAAAAATATCCTCGATTTCTCTAAGATAAAAACCAACTAACCACTCTCGGAATTCAGCGCGTGTGGCCTTGCTTACAATGTCTCTCGCCATTTGATTCCAACTCCATTGCTAGTAGTCTAAAAAACATCAGGTATGCCTCATCCCAAAAACAGAAGAGCTTACGCATCCACCATTCTCCTCCGGGCTCTCTGCTCTCCACTCTCAACTCTCCGCTACTTATCGTCGCCTATCTTGAGCACGCTCATGAAAGCCTCCTGAGGCACCTCTACGCTGCCTATGGACTTCATGCGCTTCTTGCCCTCTTTCTGCTTTTCAAGGAGCTTGCGCTTTCGGGTGATGTCGCCGCCATAGCACTTGGCAGTGACGTTCTTGCGGTATGGGCGGACAGTGGCCGCGGCTATTATCTTGTGACCCAGGGCTGCCTGCACCCTGATCTCATATTGCTGGCGCGGGATCACATCCCGCAGCTTTTCGACGAGGACCTTCGCACGGGTATAGGCACGGTCGCGGTGAGTTATGAACGAGAGCGCGTCCACAGGGTCGCCGTTAAGCAACACGTTGAGCTTGCTCAGTTGAGACTTTTCGTAGTCTGCGAACTCGTAGTCGAACGACGCATATCCCCGCGTGCGGCTCTTAAGCGCGTCGAAAAAGTCCATCAATATCTCAGCCAAGGGGAGCTTGAAGAGGATCATTACTCGGTCGGCAGCGGGATAATCCATGGACTGATACAGCCCGCGCCTCTCCTGGCAAAGCTCGATTGTGACGCCGACATAGTCCTTGGGCACGATGATCGACGCGTTGACGTAAGGCTCCTCAACTGCATCGATCTCAGTCGGCTCTGGCAGGTCGTTGGGGTTGTCTATATCGATCACTTCGCCGTTAGTCCTGAGCACGCGATAGATAACGCTGGGGGCTGTAGCGATCAGGTTTAGGTCGAACTCACGCTCCAGGCGCTCCTGCACTATCTCCATATGCAGTAACCCCAAAAATCCGCATCTAAAGCCGAAACCGAGAGCGGCTGAGCTTTCAGGCTGATATGTGAGAGCCGCATCGTTGAGCTGGAGCTTGGATAGAGCGTCGCGAAGACCGGTATACTGCTGTGAATCTGTCGGGTAGAGCCCGCAGTAGACCATCGGCTGCACTTCGCGATAGCCCGGAAGAGCCTTGTCGGCGTGACGAGAGGCGTCGGTTACGGTGTCGCCGACCCGAGTATCCCCAACGTTTTTTATACCGGCAGTGATGTATCCGACCTCACCCGCGCCAAGGCTATCCGTAGCGACCATATCGGGCTTGAAAATGCCGACGGACGCGATTTCAAACTCCTTGCCGCTGGCCATCATCTGAATACGCATGTTGGGCTTGATCTCACCGTCGACCACACGAACATATGCCACTACTCCCAGGTATTGGTCGAAATGGGAATCAAAAATCAACGCGCGCAGTGGCTTTGCCGGGTCGCCCGACGGCGGCGGGACCCTCGTCACAATCGCTTCGAGTATATCCTGTGTGCCGATCCCCATTTTAGCGCTCGCCAAAATGGCGTCGGTCGCGTCTATAGCAAGCACGCTCTCGATCTCATCAGCCACTCTATCCGGGTCGGCGCGTTCCATATCGATCTTGTTGATCACCGGGATGATCTCGAGGTTGTGGTTCATCGCAAGGTTGGCGTTGGCGAGTGTCTGCGCCTCCACACCCTGGCAGGCGTCTACCACCAGCACCGCGCCCTCGCATGCAGCCAGTGAGCGAGATACTTCGTAGGCAAAATCGACGTGACCGGGCGTATCGATAAGGTTGAGCTCATAGGTATTGCCATCCTTGGCCTTATATTCGAGCCGGACTGCCGTCATCTTGATCGTGATCCCGCGTTCGCGCTCCAGGTCCATTCCGTCCAGGAGCTGCTCTTTCATGTTCTTGGGATCCACCGCGCCGGTAAACTCGAGTATGCGGTCAGCTAAGGTTGACTTGCCGTGGTCTATGTGAGCTATAATGCAAAAATTGCGTATGTGCGATTGAGAGTTGTCCATTACTGTATATTTTATCAGATTAAGGACTCTCAGGGAAGCAGAACGTAGAACTTGAGGCCTGTTGTACATGTAGGAGTGAAGCATTTGCCATTCGCTTTACGTAAGCTTCTGAAATTTCGCCGCAAATGCTTCACCCACGACGGAATGTGCTTCAGGGCGAAGCAATTGCGATTAAAGCCCAAGGATCAACCAACCTTACCGGGCAATTGCTTCGCCACTACAACAAAGATGGCTTGTAACAGATTCAATATATTCAGCAGGAAGAATAGCACTCAACGGCAAATATCCAATGGGGTATCAATATGTGGATAATTTTAGGTGTCATATTCGCGGCACTTGTTTATGTTGTTTTGACTTATAACGCCTTCGCATCGCTGCGCAACAGAGCGAGAAACGCCTGGGCAGATGTGGACGTCCAGCTCAAGCGCAGGCATGACCTCGTGCCGAACCTTGTGGCGGCTGTGCAGGGTTACGCCTCCCACGAGAAGAGTGTGTTTGAGGATGTAGCAAATCTCAGGGCAAAAGCTGCTCAACTTGAAGGCATAGGTGAGAAGGCAGGCGCTGAGAACGATCTATCCGGCGCGATAAAGTCAATATTTGCTGTTGCTGAGAGTTACCCTGAGCTTAAGGCCGACGCTAACTTCCGCGACCTCCAAAAGCAGCTTACAGATATTGAGGACCACATCCAATACGCCCGCCGATACTACAACGCGGTGGTGCGCGATATAAACACAAAGTGCGAGATGTTTCCGTCCAACCTGGTCGCGGGCTGGTTCGGGTTCGGCAGACAGGAATATTTCGGCGCGGCGGACGATGAGAGAGAGTCACCGCATATCAAAATGGAGGAGCGATGAAGACACTCAAGCATGTTCTGATCGCAGTTGCTCTACTTTACACTACACCGGTAATGGCGTGGCAGATCACAAGTTACGACACGCGCTTGGATATTCAAAAAGACGGCGGCGTGATAGTCGCCGAGACCATCACTGCAGACTTCACGAACGATCCGCATCACGGTATCTATCGCGACATTCCACTTTCGGGCAAGGACAGATACGGCAACAATTATCGAATCAGAGAAACAACCCTTAGCGTAACTGACAATACGGGCGCAGCGCAGACATACAAGCAGACGGCTTCAGGCGGAAAGATCGACATAAGAATAGGCGATGCCGATATCCTGTTGGATAGGCCGAAGACGTATGTCATTAAATATAAGCTCTGGCGGGCTGTGCATTTCTTTGACGATTACGACGAGGTATATTTGAATGTAGTCGGGCCGGAGTGGGAAGTGCCGGTCAATAACGCGACCTGCGTAGTGACTATCCCAAACGGTGCAAAAGCCAACTCGATCCGGACGGCTTCATACACCGGCGCGTTCGGCTCCACAAGCTCGGACGGCTTCAGCGACGTTGCCGACAGCCGCACGGCCAGGTTCTGGATGAAACGTGCGATCAACCCCGGCGAGTCGATGACTATAGTCGTAGGCTGGCCGAAAGGTCTGGTGATCCAGCCGAGCTTTTCGCAGGAGGCGAAGTGGTTCGTCTCGGACAACGGCTATTTCTTCCTGCCACCTATCTTCTTGCTTGGTCTGTGGCTCCTATGGCTCAAAGAAGGGCGCGACCCCGATACCGGCAAGAGCGAGATGACTGTCTATGATCCACCGGAGAGTATGAGCCCGGCGGAGATCGGCACATTGATAGACGAGCGCGTCGATATGCGGGATATAACCGCCTCGATTATAGACCTTGCGGTGCGAGGATATATCAAGATCGAATCCGAGAAGGTGAAGAGTTTCATCTCGACAAAAACCGATTACACTCTCAGACTCACAAAACCGAATGATGAAATCAAGAAAGACCAAAATCTCAGCGATTTTGATAAACTGCTCATCAATGCCCTCTTTAATGGCATGGATTTCTGCATTGTATCGAGCCTTGCCCAAAAGTTTTATGCCCATATTCCGCTCCTGCAGGATATGCTTTATGACTCGATGGTCGAACGGGGTTATTTCAACAGCAGGCCGGACCGGGTCCGCAAGAGCTATCTGGGCATAGGAGCGCCAATTGCAGTGTTTGGATTTTTCGGAGGATTCATACTCAGTTCAGGTGATATGCCGCTGCATATATCAGTAGGTTGGGTATTCGCAATAGCGGTCTGCGGGGTCATGCTGGCAATCTCCTCCTGGGTCATGCCCAAAAAGACCGCTAAAGGTAAGGATGCACTGCTTGGCGTGAAGGGTTTTGAGGAGTATCTTTCGCGCGCAGAGCGAGCCGAGATCGAATATCAGGAGAGGCAGGGCTACTTCGAGAAATTCCTGCCGTATGCTATAGCGCTCGATATCGCCGAGAGATGGGCGCAGGCATTTGATGGGCTGCAGACCAAACCACCTGAATGGTATGAGGGCTATGACGGCACATTCCACCCGACAATTTTCGCCCATGACTTGAATGTCGCCACATATAGCTGGGGCAGCAATATGGCTTCACAGCCAAGGTCAAACGGCAGTGGCGGTTCAAGCTTCTTCGGTGGCGGCAGCGGTTTTTCAGGCGGTTTCTCCGGCGGCGGATGCGGCGGAGGAGGTGGCGGCGGATGGTAGATAGATCATCAGTCTCATTTAGGATCTGCGCATCTTTGTGGATGGACGAGGACTTCTTCGGCGAACTGCTGGACCTGCTTGACGGGTTCGGCGGCATCACTGATGACATAGTGTTATTCACTTCGGATACGCACGCTCCTCTTTCACTTGAGAGCATGCAGCAGCGCGCGCCCATTATTACCGACAGGTTAACCGCAATCCGCAGTCATGGCTATGGCGCGGGTGTAAATATTCTTACGACTATCGGCCATCATGAAGAAAACCTCACTGGCTCTCTCACGGGCAACTTTAGCCGGATGACCAATATACACGGCGATGTATCGCGAGCAGTGTTGTGCCCTAATGATGAGCAAGCGCGCGACTACATCAGGCAGCTATCTGAGATAATTGCATCGTGCAGGCCGGACTACATCTGGATAGACGATGACATCCGTTTTGGACACATGCCCATAGGAAACGGCTGCTTCTGCGATAACTGCCTTGGCATATTCGAGTCCGAATCGGGCACAAGGTTTACCCGGGAGTCTCTGGCAGAGGCATTCAACAGCGGCAAGACGGACATCCGAAAACTCTGGATCGAACATAACCGAAGCACAATAAACCGGCTCTTCGAACTCATCGAAAAGACAGTGCATAAGATTGAGCCGAGTATGCCCCTGGGTTTTATGACCGGTGACCGGTTCTTCGAAGGCTATGATTTTGACAGGTGGGCAAAGACTCTCGCCGGACCTGATAATACACCTGTCCTGTGGAGGCCGGGCGGAGGCTTTTACGCCGATGACCGGATGAGCGAGCTGGCAGGTAAGTCTCAAGATATTGGCCGTCAGGTATCACTCCTGCCGCCATGGGTAGAGTGCATTCAGTCCGAGATCGAAAACTTCCCGTATCAGGCGCTCAAAAAGAGCGCGCACGCCACCGCTCTGGAAGCTGCCTCGCACATAGCAGCAGGCTGCACCGGCACTGCTTTCAATGTTTTGACGGCTAATGCAAGGGCCGGAGCCAACCCACACTTGCATCAATATAAGCCCATACTCGAACGCATTGCCGCAAGCAGGCCGTTTTACGATCTGCTGGCAGGGACAATGGGCAGGTCTGCGCCCGAGGGGATATACACCGGCTGGAACAAGAACGGCTTCATCACAGGCGAGGGTGACTGGCTCAACTGCGATCACCCCGGCACGTCCGGCTCGCACGCATCCGAGCTGTTGGAACTCGGGCTGCCCGCCGCCTACTCTCTCGACCACGCTCAGATCACGGCTCTTACGGCGGAGAGCGCTCTTGCCATGGATGATCAGACAATCCTCAAGATACTCTCCTCCGGGGTCTACATGGACGCAAAGGCTCTGGAGTGTCTGAACAAGCTGGGCTATGGGCGCTTCACGGGCTTCGACGTAGATGGCTATGTCGATCATGACGGGATCGAGGAGTTTGTCGATCACCCGATCAATAGTGATCTTGCCGGGAGCATGCGAGACTGCAGACAGTCTTTTTTGTCCTGGCTTTGCCCGGCTGCAAGGCTCATACCAAAGGAAGACGCCTGCGGCATACTCACCCGGCTGGTCGACTACTCAGGCAAAGAGCTTTCAAACTGCTGTATGGGTATATATGAGAACGCTCTGGGCGGGCGGGTATGCGTTGCGGGGTATTACCCATGGACATTTGTGCAGGAGTATTCAAAGTCGGCACAGATCAAGTCGCTGATGCGCTGGCTCAGCAAAGACAGGCTCGCCGCGTACATCAGCTCATATCACAAGATCAATCTCTGGGCGCGCAGGACCAATGACGGCAGGCAGGCGGTTGTTTTCACCAATTCCAGCCATGATGTCGCCGATGATCTGACTATAATGCTGCGCACGGATAAGGACATGTTAAGCGTGTTCGATATGGCTTGCGAGGAGACAATTATTACAGCAAAAAATACATTTTCAGACTACAAGGAATTTGTGCTGCCGAGTATAGAACCCTGGCATATGAGACTGCTCATGGAGAGCAAATAATCAATACAATATACTCAATATCAAATCAGGTGCGCCCTCACCCCAACCCTCTCCCCCAGGAGAGGGAGCAGGGGGTTGTGCGCACTAGAACAATAATCAATACAATATACCCAATACTAAATTGAAGTGGTGGTAGCAATTGAGCAAACAACTGGCAAACATGAGTCTGGTCAAACAGCCCGAAACACAGAAAAACATGATGGAAGTGACGCCGCTGGTCCATAACGGCCGGCTGCTGCTTTTGGAGTGTGTCCGCCCTGCCGAGGGTCCGAATGAAGCACATTATCTGCAAATAAAAGATGTCGAGACAGGCGATATACTCACACAGTTCGCTCAGGGATATGGCTTGGCCTGCGCGATTATCCATGACAATAAGTTCTATGTATTTGCATCCCGCCATGAGAACAACGACTGGAACGACGTCACAGTCTTTTATTCGGGCGACCTCAAGCATTGGGAGAGCAAGCTCGTGATCGAGCAGGAACCTACTGAGCATCTGTTCAACACATCCGTCTGCTGGGCGGACGGACGGTTTGTGATGGCCTATGAGACCAACGACCCGCAATATGTAGCGTTCACGATTCTCTTCGCCGAGTCCAAAGACCTGCTCAACTGGACGAAGATATCCAACGCCGGCTCATATAAAGACCGCTACACGGCCTGCCCGTGCCTGCGCTATATGGAGGGGTATTTCTATATGCTCTACCTGGAGCATATGACTCCTGACTGGCGGTTCGACACTTATATGACCCGTTCAAAGGACCTGATAAACTGGGAACTCTCCCCGCGCAACCCGATACTCACAGCCGAAGGCGATGAGGGTATAAATGCATCGGACCCGGACCTGGTCGAGTTTGAGGACAAAGTGTATCTCTACTACGCCACAGGCGACCAAAAGACCTGGGCAAACTCCAAGCGGGCGATATTCGACGGCACTCTCACCGATTTCTTCCACTGGTGCTACACTAAGCCGGACCTGCATTATGCCGCGCCGGAAGTCCTCTGGAAGGGAACAGTGATCGAAGGGCCGCTCAAAACAGACTGGCCGCCGCTCACTGCCGACCAGGAGCACTTCAAGGATATGAAGTTCGGTATATTCATCCACTGGGGGCTGTACTCGATCCTGGGACACGGCGAGTGGGCGGTATTCAGAGAAAATATTCCTTTCGAGGAGTATGACCGCCAGGCGGATACATTTAAGCCTGAAAAGTTCGATGCGGCGCAGTGGGTTAAGTTGGCAAGTGAGTCCGGCGCAAAGTATATGACTTTCGGCACGAAGCACCACGACGGCTACTGCCTCTTCGACAGCCACCTGACGGACCACACCACAGTCAAGACCGGCCCGCATCGGGATATTGCTGATGAACTGAGCAAGGCGTGCGCGGCGGGCGATATGGAGCTAATGTTCTATTATTCAATGATAGACTGGCATTTCCCCGACTTCGCTCCCCAGTTGCCTGAATATACCCGCTACATGGAGGGTCAGGTCGATGAACTCTGCTCGCGTTATGGCAACGTGGCCGGGTTCTGGTTCGACATGGGCTCCCTGCTTGGGCGCTACCGCGGCCAGAAAGCCCTTGAAACCATTCGCAGCAAGCAGCCTCATGCGGTTGTCATGTCCTGTGACTTCATAGCAGTCGAACGCGATATGACCAACATCTGCAATTATGACTCCCAGGGGCGTCTGGTGATGTCGCCGATGCCCGAGCCGAGCCGTGATTTCTGGCCTATCGAGGTCTGCGACACCATGAACGATAACTGGGGATACACTCCATCCGATATGAACTATCGATCATCGGAAGAGCTGATCCGGCAGCTTGTGACAGTGGTGGGCAAGGGCGCTAACCTGCTGCTCAATGTCGGACCCACCCCATCCGGTGAATTTCCACCTGAGCAGATAGACAGGCTCAAGGATATCGGGAAGTTCATGGAGCGCAATGGAAAGGCGATCTACTCGACCCGTCCCGCCGACCTTCCGCAGCAGACCTGGGGTTATGCTGTGAGCAAAGACAACAGCATATATCTGCACATTCTCGACTGCTCAGAGAATACAGTTATTGTAAAGGGTCTTGCGAATGGAGTGAAATCTGTGCAGAACATTGACGGCAGGTCTGTTGAGTGGAAATATGTAGAAGACGGGCTGTATCTCACGATACCGGCGGAGTGTGTTGACCCTGTGGATACGGTTCTGGAGATTATTACCGCAGTGTCATAGTTGCCGGATTCGGAGATCCGGCACTGGCTTGTGGGTAAGGATTCGGAGATCCTTACCCATCAACAGGAAATAACGCCCGATTAGGGTCTTACCGGCAGGCTTGTCACCGGCAGCTTTAAGTGGTAAAGTCATGTAGCAGTGTGGAGGATTGGCATGGACAAAATTCCCGAGTGGCTGTATGACGAAGTGAAGACTTTCGGCACGGATTACAGCCAGGTCCAAGAAGCAGCCGCGTATGAGCAGCGAAGCCGCAGCCAGGATAGAGACGCCGTCAATGATTTCATACTGAACTACCTCGACCTTGATGATAGCAAGGTCGTTCTGGACTTCGGTGCGGGGTTCGGTTCATTTGCAATGGCAGCGGCTGCACGCTGTAAAAAAGTCATCGCAGTAGACATTTCTCCTGCAATGACGGATCTGGCTGCAAAACTGGCTCGGGAAATAGGCCTAACCAATATCGAATTTCACACAGCAGGCTTTCTGACCTATGAACATGCGAGTACGCCGCTTGACGGTGTGGTATGCTGCGGCGCACTGCACCATCTGCCCGACTTTTGGAAACAGGTAGCCGTCAATCGTATGTATGCAATGCTCAAACCCGGCGGCAAGATGCATTTTGAAGACCACGTGCTCTCTTTCGAAGTCAATCAATACCCGCAAGTACTCGATGACCTCATCGAAAGGAATAAAGGCAGCGTCGATGCGAACGGGCGTAATATTATGGCTGTGCTTATGCGGGATGAGTTTCCTACTTGCGACTGGATAATGGAAGGCATGATAGAGCGCGCCGGTTTTACCATTGTCAATAAGAAATATGGCAAGACCGGGTTCCGCGGGTTCTATCAGTGCCTAAAATAAGCAGCCGATAAAACATGAGGTTTACCATTGGATAAAGCAATTCTGGATGAGATAAAACTTGTAGCCGGGGGGCTTGGCGCACAGCCGAATGTAGAGCGCCTGATGCCTGAAGAAATAAAAATGCGCGCAGAGAAGTTCTGCAGGCGCACAGTATTCGGAAGCTGCAACTATGTCTCATCTGCCAAGACCCTCAGCACGGCCCTCACAGTGTATCTGGGCAGCGAGCACGTGGAAACCGGGGTCTACACGCAAAAGAAACGCGACATCAAAAAAGGCGCGCTGCAGACAATCAGATCGGTCCATGAGTATCTGAAAAAAGCTCCTATGGTACACACATCCGGCACGTTGGGCAAGGACAGCGACTTCACTCCACAGTGCGCATTTTACGTCTCCAAATATCGCAGGGACGGCATACGCGTGGCGCATATGGTTATGGAGAGTCTCTTCCCGCCGATTGCTGACCGTGAACCCGACCTGACAGTGGTCTTCATCCCCGAGTGGCAGGAAAAGGACCGCCAGGTGCTGGTCTTTCCTGAGATCGGGGTCACATATGTCCTGGGCACCGATTATTTCGGCGAAGCCAAAAACGCATTCTTGAGAATGGCAATGTGGCGCGCAAAGGAAAAGGGCATGCTCGGGTTGCATGCCGGCACAAAAATCCTCAAAGCGCGCAGCACAGAAGAAAATATCCGCAAGCTTGGGATGATGATGTTCGGGATTGCAGCAACAGGCAAGACCACCCACTCATGCCACAATCATGACCTCACTGCGCCCGGCGAGGGCATCGAGATATTGCAGGACGATGTAGTATTCTGGAAGCGTGACGGATCGGCTCTGGGCAGTGAAAAGGCTTTCTATATAAAGACCGAAAACCTCAGCCCTGAGACTCAGCCACTGCTCTATGACGCGGCTGTCCAGGAGGATGCGATCCTTGAAAATGTGATGGTCGACTACCTCGGCAACGTCTATTTTGAGGACCGGACTCTCACAGCCAACGGCCATGGCCTGGTCCAGCGCGGTGCGCTGTCGCCCTACTGCAGTGACTCGATCAACATGCCGCCGATAGATGAACTGGACGGGCTGATTATGGTGTTTATGACGCGCAGCAATGCTGTTGTGCCCATTGTAAGCAAGCTTACATGCGAGCAGGCGGCAGTGGCATTTATGCTGAGCGAATCAATTGATGCATCCGGAAGTGATCAGCAGGGGCCTGGAACCCCCACCCGCGGGATCAGCGCCAGCCCACTGGTCATCGGCGAAGCATCGGAGGACTGCAACAGGTTCTATCAGATGCTCAAGGCCAATGGCGACCAAATCGAGTGCTATATGCTCAACACCGGCGGCGTCGGAGAGATAGTCGAGCACGGACTGGATGGGACAAGGCGCGTGCTTCAAAAAGTGACGCGCGTCCAGATACCCGAAATGGCCTCGATCATAAGAAGCATTGCAAGAGGCACAATCAAATGGCAAGAGGATGCGAATTGGATGGTCCAGACGCCTGAATATGTAGATGGCATGGATATAACCAAATTCGACCTGGATCGGCACTATACTCAGGACCGTATCGACGCCTCAATAGCAGCTATCAGGCTCGACAGAGCAGAATACGCCGCACAGCTTCCCGGCCTCGACCCTGCGATCCAGGCAGCCGTAGAATTCTAATTAGTCAAAAAGTCTGAAAGTTTGAAAGTCAAAAAGTTGCTATAATCACACAGCCTCCGCCCTGGCAATCCCACTTTCTAACTTTTTGACTTTTCGACTTTTTAACTTTTCGACTCAAACAGGCACCTCGCTGGTGACATCGGCAAGGCTGATATATTCCCTGTCCGGGAGCTGGTCCAGCCTGCTCATGATATCTTTGGCGACCATGTGATCCTCCGCAAGAGCTATGATCTCGTCTTTGCTTGCGGGGTAGTCCACATCCTTTAAGAAGTCCATCAGGTTGGCCGTACTTTTGACCATTCGGCTTCTCATCGTTCGCACCTCCTGAAATAGCTGAGAGCGGAGAGTGGAGAGCTGAGAGCCCGGAACTGTCACCGCTCTGTTTCAGATGCTGCGGGAACGATGCTTACAAACCACCTTTGAATCATTCACAAGCGTAAGTTCCAGCGGCATGCAGAGTATGTACCAATTTCGAGAAGAAAGTATGCGAG
Source organism: Armatimonadota bacterium (assembly GCA_039679645.1). Taxonomy (NCBI): domain Bacteria; kingdom Bacillati; phylum Armatimonadota; species Armatimonadota bacterium. Next base: position 28,833 of record JBDKUO010000015.1, on the reverse strand, counting down.
GCGGGCTCAATATTACCTGATTGGATTGACCAGTTGCCTATTCTTTTTCCTGTGCTATAATTACCACAATAATATGAGTGAGATCTCGCAACTAAATAATGACGACGGCTGCTTCGCATGCGGCAAGTCCAACCCCATCGGTCTTCATCTGGAGTTCGGGCAGGAGGATGGAGAGTACGTCACCTATTTCACACCTGCTAAGGAGCATCAGGGCTGGCTCGGTATCACCCACGGCGGTATAGTCTGTACGGTTTTGGACGAAGTAATGGCGCGCGCCGTATATGAACTGGGGTGCAATGCGGTGACTGCAGAGCTGACCGTGCGAATGAAGCGGCCTGCGCCCACAGGTGCAAGACTGCGCTTTGCCGGACGGATAGTCTCCGAGAACCACCGGATAATCGACTGCTCCGCTCGCGCGACTGACGAGAATGGTCAAGTCATAGCTGAGGCGACTGCCCGGATGATGAGGGTAAAGTCAAGATAGCAGGCGATAAGTAATAGGTAACAGTATTAGGTGCGGCAATGAGCGAGAACCAGGACAATAACCTTATATCGGTCTTCAGCGCGCCGGATGAAGCGACTGCCAATATCGTCGCGGGCCTGCTTGAAAGCGAGGGCATTGCTGCTACCATAATCACATCGACGACAACCTGGAGTGAACGTGCTGCTATAGCGGACTCAATCGAGCGCATGCAGACCAGACAATGGGGCAGTGTTGCGGTCGCGGCTTCGGATATTGAGAAAAGTCTTGAACTGATCTCGGCATATCAGCCTGAAGAAAACACAGCACAGACAAAATCTCTGAAGTGGGAAAAAGGCTATTCATCTGGAAGCTTACGTATACCTTGTGCATTCATGGCATTAGTGTTTTGTGGTGTAGGGCTGTGCAACTTATGTGGCGATAGTCTCTTGCAGGCCTATATGACTTTTTGCATGTGCTTTGGTAGCCTGCTATATGCTTGGTACATAACCGGTTCGGTCAAATATGTCCCCGAGCAATATCAGAAGGACCACAAGGTTATCGGACAATATATTTATGTTGGCGCATTTGCTTTGTTATTATTGGGTCTGCGGTCTGTTAGTGTAATTCCTATATCCGCAAATATCGCGGCGGCTGTTAATGTGCTTGCTGCAATAGCGTTTATTTATGGCACAGCTAAAAAATATCCGTCCGCGACCAATAGGGTGAGATAATGAATACTGAAGATCATGGTCAGGGCGAAAATCTTGTAGTCGTATTCAGAGCGCCCGATGAAGTCACGGCTAATATCGTCAAGGGCATACTTGAGGGTGAGAATATACCCGTGGTGCTCGAATCGCGCATGGTGCCTATGTATGATGGGGTATTCAAGACGAGCGTGGGTTATTGGGGAGATGTAGTCGTGCCCAGGCGATATGCGGATAAAAGCAGAGAAATAATCGAAGCGCAAGTCCCCTCTCCTGAGGGAGAGGATTAGGAGAATGGTGGTTCTGGACTTTCCACTTTCCACTTTCAACTCTCCACTATTTTATTGGAGGTTTCAATGAGCAACCACTCGGACGGGAGCGTTTGCAGGCTTGCGGACCTGACTCCCGACAGCGTAAGGAACACGATAGTCCGTAAAGAGAAACTCTCGCCGGTACTGACTCTGCTCGAGATCAGTGCGCCACTGATTGCACGGTCTGCAAAGGCGGGGCAGTTCGTGATGATATGGGCAGGCGAAAAGAGCGAGAGAATCCCCCTGACCATCTCTGATATGAACCCCGATAAGGGCACTATCACGATCATATTCCAGGAGATCGGGCGCAGCACAATGGAGCTCGGCGGGCTGAAGGTCGGCGAGGACATACCCAGTATATCCGGCCCACTCGGCCACCCCACCCCCATCGAAAACTACGGCACGGCTGTAGTGATCGGCGGAGGAGTCGGAACAGCCATCGCCAGGCCCGTCGCAGCGGCGCTTAAAAAAGCAGGCAATCATCTGATCACTATCATAGGCGCGCGTGAGAAGTCGCTCATCATACTGGAAAAAGAAATGGCAGCCATCGCCGATGAGCAGTTCATCACCACGGACGACGGCTCCTACGGCCGCAAGGGCCTGGTCACCGATGCGCTGAAGGACATCATGGATAAGCAGACGGTCAATATAGTGATCGCGATCGGCCCGCTGCCTATGATGCGCTTTGTTGCCAAGACCACTGAGCCTTACGGCGTAAAGACTATAGTCTCGCTGGACCCGATCATGGTCGACGGCACCGGCATGTGCGGCGGCTGCAGGGTGACCGTCGGCGGCAAGACCATGTTCACCTGTGTGGACGGCCCGGACTTCGACGCTCACCAGGTAGACTGGGATGAGCTCAAGGCTCGCAAGTCGTTCTACTTCGACCAGGAGAAGTCTGCGCGAGAGGCATTCTCATCAAACGGAGGTGGCAAGTAATGGCCAAGGGCGGACCAAGAAATCCGATGCCGCATCAGGACGCGGCCAAGCGTATAACCAGCTTTGACGAGGTGGCCATGGGCTACGACGAGCAGACCGCTCTCGACGAGGCTGAGCGCTGCCTCAACTGCAAGGCCAAGCCGTGTGTGTCCGGCTGCCCGGTAAATGTTAACATTCCCACGTTCATCGAGCACATCAAAGAAAAGGACTATAACGCCGCCGCTGATGAGATCAAGAAGACCAACTCACTGCCGGCCGTATGCGGGCGCGTGTGCCCTCAGGAGAACCAGTGCGAGAAGTTTTGTGTGCTCGGCAAGAAGGGCGAGCCTGTGGCTGTGGGTCGACTGGAGCGCTTTGCGGCCGACTATCAGGCTGCGCACTCAAACGGCTCCGGCGCTCCCAAGCCCGAGGACCCTGACCTTGCCAAATATAAGATAGCCGTGGTCGGGTGCGGACCGGCGGGGCTTACCGTGGCGGGAGACCTCGCCAAGACCGGCTACAAGGTCACGATCTTTGAGGCGCTGCACAAGACAGGCGGCGTGCTGCGCTACGGAATCCCCGAGTTCAGGCTTCCGCGCACGATTCTGGATCGCGAGGTCGAATATGTGAAGTCACTGGGGGTCACGATCCTCACGAATATCATTGTCGGGCGGACGTTTAAGCTCGAAGACCTGCTCAAGGAAGGCTTTGACGCTGTGTTTGTCGGGACGGGCGCGGGCGCTCCCAAGCTGATGGGAATCCCCGGCGAAAACCTCTCCGGTATCTACTCAGGCAACGAGTGGCTGACCCGGATCAACCTGATGCGCGCCAATCGTGAAGACTACGCGACCCCGATCAAGCTGCCCAAGAAGGCCTGCATCATCGGCGCGGGAAACACAGCTATGGACTGCACTCGAACGGCTCTGAGAATCGGCGCACAGCAGGTGACAATTGTCTACCGACGCGGGCGCGAGGAGATGCCAGCCAGAGCCGAAGAGACCGAGAACGCTGAGGAAGAAGGCGTGATCTTCAAGCTCCTCACAAACCCCAAGCGCTTTATAGGCGACGAAAAGGGCGCGGTGCGGGCAATGGAATGCCTGCGGATGGAACTCGGTGAGCCGGATGACTCGGGCAGGCGTCGGCCTGTAGCAGTCCCCGGAAGCGAGTTTGAGATCGAGTGCGACACGGTCATCGTCGCTCTGGGTCAGAACCCGAACCCGCTGATCAGGACCACCACGGACGGCTTGACATGCGAGAAGTGGGGCGGAATCTGCATCGACGCCGAGACCGGCATGACCAGCATCCCAGGAGTATTCGCGGGCGGCGACGCAGTGACCGGTGAAGCGACAGTCATATCGGCCATGGGCGCAGGCAAGGTTGCCGCTGCAGGGATCGACCGGTATATACGCAAGAAATATAAACTTGTATGAGAATGCGCTTGCCTCCAGGTAGGGATACCTGGAGGCATAACAAATTTAGTATCTAGTATTTTATAATGATTATTAACTGGGCCGGGGCTGGGTGCTTCGGCCTTTTTGCATATTTATAGCATTTTTGCAAAACGAACTGAGCGTGAAATTTGGATTTTTGAGCGTGGGGAGTTCGTTTTGGCTGTTTTTTTATATATGCAATTTCTACCCTTTGCAGTGATGCTTCGAGAGCGTATGCTCCGGAGCGGCTGCACGGGGCTTCGGGACTACGTCCGCGAAGCATACAAAAATGTACTCCCATAATTATAAGACGGCTTCTAGGCCAAAATTTGGTTAACAGACCATGGTATTTCAGTTAAATGTTGTTCACTAGTTGCGAATGGACACTGGTACCAGGTGTTGGAAGACTGAGTCAGGTGCGTTCGGAGGCTTCGGCAGCGGGGTTGGTGAAGATTGAAGGACAGTACGATTTTGGCTGCTGCACGAAGCAACAAAAAATATATGGTATTCAGACTGAGACATACAATTTGCATAGCCCATCAACCTTTTGCGCGCATAGCACGTCTTCTTATGTGCAGGAACGTAGAATGGGCCGATTGACTGATGCCGACCTGGTGCGGCGAAGCGTCGATGGTGATACCGCTGCATTCATAGAATTGATAGATGTGTATAATGGAATGATGGTTTGATGGCCGGAGCAGACTGCTCCGGCCATCGTTCTTTGTAATGGATTGACGCAAACGGTTTAGGCAGCTTTAGCTTCTGAGCGCCTCTCGACTTTTGAGAGCGAATCCAGTTCCTTATCGGTGAGAACCTTCTCCAAATCGATCAGGATTACCAGACGGTTGTCCTGCTTGCCTACACCCCGCACATACGCGGAATTAGCATTCACAACCACCGGCGACGGCGGCTCGATCATATCGGCGGACAGGCGAAGCGTCTCGGCAACTGCATCGACTACCATACCGATCATCTGGCCGGCTGCCTCGACTACCACGATCCTCGAAGATTTAGTGGCGTCTCCCACCGGCAGACCAAAGCGCTTGCGCAGATCAATCACTGGGACAATGCTTCCGCGCAGGTTAATTACACCTTCCACAAACTCAGGAGTCCGTGGTATCCGCGTGATCTCCTGCATGCGGATGATTGTGTTGACTGCCCCGATATCCACACCGTAGAACTCGTGGGCGAGATCGAAGACAACTATTTGCTCCCACTGATCCGTTGTAACATCGCGTGTTTCACTGGTCATAGTTGCATCCTCCATCTCAGGCAGCCTTCTTTCGGCGTTGTGAGGTCACTGCTCTTGAAACATCCTGTAGTGAGCCTCTGCTCGGAGCCTCATCGACCTTAAACTGAGCAACCAGCTCCTGCAGTTCTTCCGACATATGCGCCAGTTCCTCGGCTGATGCGGTTAGTTCCTCAACGGAAGCCATCTGCTCTTCGGTAGTCGCAGACACTTCCTCAGCCGCTGCGGCATTTTCCTGGCCAACTGCTGCTACCTGTTCTATCTGCTTCGTCACATCGTCACTGCTGGCAGACATCTGCTGAGCAGCGGCTGTGGTTTCTTCCGTCACTGACGATACGTTCTCAATAGCCTTTACAACTTCAGCGCTGGAACTTGCCATCTGCTGAGTCGATGCGGAGATCTGCTCTATCTGCTTTACAATTCCGACAACGGCTTCCTGTATGCCGCTCAAGGCTTCACCGGCTTGATTTGCAAGCTGTGTGCCCTCGGCCACTTCCTGGCTGCTCTGATTCATAGCCACGACGGCATGCTCAGTCATCTGCTGTATATTCGAAATCAGCTCGGCAATCTCACCGGTTGCTTTTGAGCTTCTCTCCGCCAGCTTGCGGACCTCATCCGCCACGACTGCAAAACCTTTGCCATGCTCGCCTGCTCTGGCTGCCTCTATAGCAGCATTGAGAGCGAGTAGGTTGGTCTGTTCGGCGATATCGTCAATTGTCTCGACAATCGCGCCTATCTGCTGAGAATGCTCACCAAGTGACTTAACCATATCGGCGACTTTGTCGGTCGCGTCTTTTATTCTGTCCATTCCACCGACGGTATCGGCAACATGCTTGCCACCGGTATTGGCAACATCGGTCACCTGTTGGCCGTTCGCTGCAGCTTCCTGGGAAAGTGAAGATACATTATCGATGGCCGCATTGATCTGCTGGACCAGGGCCACTGTCTGATCCACGGTGTTGGCCTGCGTCTGAGCACCTGACGCAACTTCGTGTACCGCCCGGCTCAACTGTTCCATGGAAATAGCGCTGGATTGGGCATTCTTAGACTGATCCTGCGAACCGGCAGCCACCTGGTTGATGGTCTCTGTGATCTGCTGAGTCGCTTTGTTGATCTCTTCGGATGTGGCAGACAGACCCTGCGAGGAAGATGTTACCTTCTCAGCCGAACTCGTAACCTTAATAATGGTATCTTTGAGAGAGTCGACCATACGCTTGAAAGCTACTGAAAGCTGGCCCACTTCGTCCTCGCCGCATGCGGCCACCTGGATGGTCAGATCGCCTTCTGCAACCTCCTCGGCATCTTTCACCAGAGCCGTTATAGGAGTTACGATTGCTCTTGTGACTGTGACTGCAATGAATGCACCGAGAATGACTGCTAGAACAGCAAGGATACATACAGACTTGATTGCATTGCTGCCTGCATCATTAGCCCTTTTCGTGGCATCGTTCATAGCTTTTTGAATGTTTTTCAGCATCTCTTCAGACGCTGTTATTGACTCGCTGCCTGCATCTGCCATTCTGCCCTGAGCCAGCTTAATCATAAGCGAGCGATTGCCCGACTGAAAAGCAGGTATGGCTTCATCCTTAAATATCTTGCTGTATTCGGACTCGCCCTCTCTAATTCTGCGCATTACATCTTTGGACTTAGCGTCCGTCAACATGCCTTCGAGTTTTTGAGCAGTCTCGTTGAATTTCGCGACTTCAGACTCGTATTGCTGCTTAATAGAATCTGAGCCATAGAGTAAATATCCACGAGCATACATAGTATGCTTGCTCATTGACCAGGCCAGCTCATATGCGCACTTCAATTCACTCACGCGCAGTCCGGTGGCCTCTTTTGTATTGCGGTTCATGGTGCGGATACTGGTGTAAGATGCAATTGCAACTATCATGGTAAGCAATAGTACAACTGCAAATCCACCGCCGATCTTGGTTCCAATCTTCATTTTTGACAACATAAGCGACACTCCCCTTTGTTTTTCGCTTTTGGTTGGAAACACTTAGGCTTCCGCAGTGATTTACTGCATAGACTATTTGATTATTGGGTCTGCATACACCAAACCTCAGATTATAAAGCTTAAACTGCTGTCACTTTTTGACATATGTGTCGAAGCCGGCGCCCATTGAAAGCGATTGATTATTGCGCTAACATGTCCGTAAGATAGGCAAGCTTGGAGGAATAATGAGTATTTTGAAGGGTAAAATAGCGTTCATCACGGGAGCCGGTCGCGGCATCGGAAAGGCTATTGCGGAAGCTTTCGCAGCCGAAGGAGCAAAAATCGCTGCAGCCGCCCGCACAGAAAGTGAAATAAATGCATTATGCGAAAAGATATCGGCTCAAGGTGGAAAAGCCCTGCCGGTAATTATGGATTTGAAGTCGGAAGAGTCGATAAAGAATGCGATCAATAAAGCCCAGTCTGAACTGGGACCTATTGACGTGCTGGTCAACAACGCCGGTGTAATGGCTCTAGGCAAGATATGCGAGACGTCCGCTCAGACGTGGGACGACATAATGAACACCAACGTCAGAGGCATATTCATTACCTGCCGTGAAGTCATCCCTCAAATGATGGAGCGTAAAGCAGGCCGGATAATCAACATCGGATCAATGGCGGGCAGGCGCGGTTATTCCGAGCAGGGCGTTTATTGCACCTCAAAACATGCGCTGGTCGGGCTCAGCAAAGTCCTTGCCATAGAGACTCAAAAATACGGCATCCGGGTTCATGTGATAAGCCCCGGCGGAGTGCTGACCGGACTCTCGACCAATCTGCGAGCGGACCGTGGGGAACCTGAGGACTCGCCAAACTGGATGACAGCCGAAGAAGTGGCTGAAGCAGCGGTATACCTCTGCACACAGGATGGAGCGGCATTCACAGACGAACTGGTTCTCAGACGATTTGCATCGGAGCCGTGGAGATAAAAATGGGTGTTAGGTGTTAGGTGTTAGGTGATAGGTGATAGGTGATAGGTGATAGGTAACAGGCAAGCGATCGGTTTACCCGTTACCTATTGCCTGTTTCCTACTGCGTCCATGTTGAAACGCCGCACTCAGGGCATTCCAACTCAGCGAGATCTAAAACGTTTATCACGTTGTTGAGCGTATCGTCTATACTCTCAGACAGCCGGGCCATAAACTGCAGTTCGCCAAATTTATCCGCTACATAGATCATACTCTCATTGGCGTTATACTGGCATGCCATCTTGCCCATAGGATCACTAAGAAGCGGAAAGGCGAAATTAAAGTCAGCCGAGCATGCTTTGATATCTTCAACAGAGGCTGGGCTGATCGCAATAACCTCCGCGTTTTCGTCAGTGATCTCATGATAGCGGCGATTGATCACAGCCAAGGCTTCCAGATCGGCCTGATCATATATGTTGAAAAATATAATCATCAGGCCCATCTTCTCTTTATAATCCCAGGGCGAGATTGTCTTGTCGTCAATCGAGCGCAAAGAGAATGGAGGAATGAGTTTTCCAAGGCCGGGATTGCTCGTGTGTTGTTCCATAACAGCGCACCTCCTGTGGATCGCTAATCTTCGATGTCGTCCGCAGCAGTCTCAATTGCCTCAAGCATGTCATCTTCCGTAAGTTTGCCGGTGTATTTCTTGCCGTTCATAAAGAATGTGGGCGTATCAGTCACGCCGCTGTCGAAGCCGCCTGCGATGTCGTCCTGGACACGCTGCCTATGAACATGGCTGGCAAGATCCGACTCGAAGCGGTCCACATCCAGCCCGATCTCCTCGGCATAATCCATCAGCGAACCCTCATCGAGATGGGTGTGACGCATCAGATAGTCGTGCATCTCCCAGAAAAGCCCCTGCGCACCGGCTGACTCAACCGCCTCAGCGGCGATTTGAGCATATTCATGCTTTTGAGTCTTTGGAAAATGCCTGAATGCAAACCGCAGCCAATCACCGGATAATTGCTGAATCTTCTTGACAACCGAATATGCAGCGCGCGTATTCGGGCATTGATAGTCGCCGTATTCGACCAGTGTCACCACAGCAGAAGCCGGACCTTGAATATGCTCGTGTTCCACGACCGGCTTTGCTAAACGCGAGAGCGCACCATAATCCATCTCGATCCCCCCAGTATCCGGCTGCCGCCGTTTTCTATGCACCTGACCGAGTATAGGTGTACCCAGGATTGGACATTATTTAAGCCGAGTGGACACTAAGCAAATAACGGTAAGTCACTTGCATAACGCGGTATTTTTTACACCACTATAACCACAAGCAAGCGCGCAATTTACTATGCGAAATTGCTTAGTCAAACAGCTTGCGCGCCAGCCAGGACAGATTTTCGGCGAACCTGTCGATGGTGCTTAATGCCTCTTCATCATTTTCGACCTCGCCCGCGGCACGGCCAAATGCGATGTTCCAATAGGAAGAGCCCGGCACGATCATGTCGTTTATCATAAACCAGTACATAAGCTGAGCGTATGTGAAATTTTGACCCGCGCGGCGCGCGACTGTGACCGGTCCTCCTATCTTTCGCGAAAGGAGATTGCCGCTCGATCTGGACACATAACCGGCACGATCAAGCAGAGCCATTGTCTGCGGTGTGGCCGAACCGAAATAGACAGGCGAACCGACTACGATGATATCAGCCTCCTTCATCGCGTCAAAGACTTCCTGGAAATTGTCATCCTTGATCGAACAGGTGCCGTCTTTGCGCTGGCCGCACATACCGCACGCTATGCAGGGTTTGATTGTCTTGTCTCGGAGTGTTATCAGCTCAACGTCTATGCCGTCCTTCTCGAGCCGAGCGAGGCAGTGTGCCAATAGTATCTGGGTGTTGCCGTCCTTTCGAGGACTGCCGCATATTGCGATTGCTTTCATCTTGATGCTCCATATATTTGTTCAGTATATTCAATCTTATATGAACTATATAAATGTTCCTCTCCAACCAGCATTTGAACGCCCGAACGCAAATTAATAATAATTCGGACATTTTTCTTTCAGCCGTCAGGTTTTGAACTCGCGGGTGGAGGGTATCAACAATTTCGAGAGTAAAATCCCTTTCTCTCCTTTCTTTCCGACGCGGCCCCGTATGCCAGAGCGGGGCCGCGCTGGCAAGACGTACGTTATAAACGCTCCGACAGCCTGAGGATAGACGTGCCGGAGCGCCTCTACGTGTTGTGGCATATACCACCCTTTGGAGTGAGCAGCCCGCAATAAACGGGCTTTGAATCGCAAAACACCGGAGCAGGGCGTTTTGCATAAAACCTGAAATATGCTCCCCTAACTCCTATAGGCCGGCTGCACAACACTTTGCAGTTAATATCCATGCAGAAATCGTGCCATATAGCCATGCGCTGGTATGTTTGTGACAAAAAAGTTGCCTGCACCGCGGATAAACGCTTATGCCGCCACTTCAATGCCGGAGCCGAGCAGTCTGGGAAGGCGCTGTGATAAGCTGATCAGCGCGCCGCGCGCGAGGCCGTATTTGGGGTCCAGTTCCAGAGCCTTTTTGTATTCAAACCAGGCTTCACGCGGCACTCCCGCCGCCTCATATGCCTGGCCGAGATTGTAGTGAACGCGCGGGGAATCGGGCTTGATCTCGGCGGCACGCTTCAATGCGCCTATCGCCGCATTGTGCCGCCCCTGCTGAGCATAGGCCGCGCCCAGGTACACGAAGGCCTCATAGCTTCCCGGATATTTCCGAGAGGCGTCCTCCAGAATGCCGACCGCCTGCTCAAAGTTGCCTTCTTTGAAGAGTACGATCCCCTGTTCAACATTTGTGATGTGCTCAGTCATTGCGTCCCTGAAATACTGAGACGTGCCGGTTGCCCTCATGTAACACTTCCCCGTGCACTTTATTCCCTAATTTGGTCCTTAAGCATGAGTACTTCCAGCTCCTCCAACTCTTTTTTTGTGATTTGACTCATTATTACTTTTGAAAGTGCACTCCTTGAGGTATAATCACCATGACTTCTGCTGTTCGCGGGCAACGGTCGATTTGACTTGCGAACCGGACAAAAGAATCGGCAAAGGTAAGCATGAACCCTTGGGTACAACAAAACCCCCGTTCAAAGGTCCAAATCATTTCCAGAAGTGCAACTTAACACAAGTTTCAAGGGGGTAGACAAATGGCCCAGGACAAAGAACTGATCTGCAAGGATTGCGGACAAAGCTTCACGTTCACCGCAGGCGAGCAAGAGTTCTTCCAATCGCGTGGTTTCAGCGAGCCGATCCGCTGCAAGACCTGCCGCGATGCCCGGAAGTCCCAGAAGTCAGATCGCGGCTTTTCCAGAGAGCGCGTAAGCGACCGCTGGTAGAAACGCTTTTCGACTAGACTACACAAGCACGGAATGATGGACAAACTCCAAAATTCCGTGCTTTTTTATTTCATACATGAATCAGTTCAGTTCTCACGCACGAATATGCTTCGGATACGATTGCGCCGAAGCAGCCTTGATAGAAGACCAACCTTCGGGGCATCCGCCCGCGAAGTATAAAGCTTATTTACCGGAGAACTGAAATCACTCATCCCCTGGTAAGGTCAACGTTTGTATACGGCCAGGATATTGCTCATAGACTTTGCAGGCTGCACGCAGTATTTGCCGTTTACATACAACGCACACATGCTCCCACCGTCCAGATTGATCGCATCCTGCGCGCCCAGCTCAATCATAACATCAGCAAGAGTCGAAAGAGTAATGCTCTGCGATACGGCGCACAGTATCAGCTTGCCGTCTTTCGAAGCGCCCACTGCGCAGCGCCAGGCCTTGTTGGTAGCGGCTGCGGAACTGAAACCGTCGCGTATAACATTGATATCTTTCTTGCCTGATCGAACAAGCCTGGGGCCGCAGGCAATGCCTGATGCGCATCCGCGCCAGTCAATACGGGATCTGCCCTTTCTCTCTAGAAACTTGATCTTTCCTGAGGATGTGAAACCTATCCCCTGTCTCTGGCAGCCCCTCGATACCACTCTGCCTTTAGCGACAACATCACCGAGAGGGCGATTGTTTTCATCATAATAGGTGCCGCAGATGGCGGCGTAAGGCTTCAGGCGCTTTACCATAGACTCAAACGATTCGGTGCGGTCAGCGCTGGCTGCAACCTCGGGTGAAACTCTGAACTTGCCGCGTGAAAGATCGCAGATTACATAATCGGCGCTCAGCTTGTCCACCAGGCGCGCAGGCTTTGCGAATATTCCCAGAGTGTGCATAAGGAAAAATCCGCCGCACAGCATTACCAACAAGAGAAGTACGGCTCGACCGCTGTTAGCCCGATTCCTGCTCAATTCGTCCCCCGAAAGTCTGATGTGAGTTCTATTATACGACGTACAAGCTGGTAAGGTCTAGGTTCAATTTGCTCTACAGACACACTGAGTTCATTTTGCAGGTCTGTGAGAGTTATATCATCGAGGAACGCGCCGTCGCGAAGAGAGACTGAAGGCACAAACAGCACATCGCCAAGATCCCTGCCCTTTAGCTGAGCTATAATGTCTTTGCCTGCGATGAGGCCGGTGACAGTCACCATCTCGCCGAAGAGATGGTTCGCTATTGGGAAGACCTGGACACTTAAATTTGAGCATTTGAGTGAGTTTGCCCACTTGCTCACTATCGGCGCCGCAGATCTGCCCGTCACGATTGAGACACGCAGAGGCCGGGGCAGACTCTCGGGCAAAATACGTTTTGCGCGCGCTGCGCTGTCTTTGAATTTGCGCACCAGTCCGACACCGTTTTCAATCTGCGGAAAGCCTTCATAAGCTCGTGCGCTTGGAATGGGCTTGCCTGCGCTCAAATAGAACTCATCCGACGCCCAGACCAATTTTGTGCCTTTTTCTTGCATAAACTTGTGCTGCCATTGCTTGACTTTGTGCAAAATATCGGCAGAATATTGTGCATCAATTGGAGGTATCGGCATAGGGTGCCTGCGATGCGCGCTGATTCCTACCGGGACAATCGCAATAGAACTGACGGTCGGGTAGCGGCTGGAAAGGTCCTCAATTGTGCGGTCGAGGTAGACTGCGTCGTTTATTCCACGGCAGAGCACGATTTGGGTGTTAATCGAAATATGACCCTCTGAGAGCCTGTCTATCTGATGAAGGATATCGGGTATATCCCGGCCAAGCATCATACTGCGTAGGTCGGGATCGGTCGCATGCACTGAGACATATAAAGGCGTCAGGCGCTGGGTAATTATCCTGTCCAGGTCAGTTTCAGTCACATTGGCGAGTGTTACGAAGTTGCCGTCTAGGAATGACAGGCGATAGTCATCGTCCTTGAGATAGAGCGGCTTACGCAGACCCTTGGGAAGCTGCTCGACAAAGCAGAATATGCAGTGCGCTCCGCAGGTTCGGACGCCGTCGAAGAGTATATTCTTAAACTCGACTCCAAGCGGCAGGTCCTCGTCTTTTTCTATATCAAAGCGAATATGTCGGCCTTTGCGCTTTATGACTATAGAAAGAAACTCATCGGCGCAATAGAACCTGAAGTCTATGACATCACTTACGATGTGATCGTTGATACTTATTATCTCATCGCCCGGACGCCAACCCAGGTCTTCGGCTATACTGCCAGGCTCGATATAAGAAATAATGCCACCCAACTACAACTGCTCCAATCGCGATTTGACTTCTTCTATAATCCACTCTGGTGTAGATGCGCCTGCAGTGAGCCCTACAACCTGCATCCCTCTGGCCAACTCGGGCTGGATTTCAGCAGCGGTCTCAATATGATATGTAGGCACACCTTCCTCACGGCAAATCTCTGCAAGGCGATTGGTATTGGCGCTGTTTCGACCACCCACTACAAACATCGCCTCTACCTGCGGAGCAAGCTCGCGCGCTGCGCTCTGGCGGTCGTGAGTGGCATAGCAGATAGTGTTATAAGCCACAACTTCAGTCGCTCTGGCGGCTATCATGCCGACGATCTCGCCGAAGCGCTCTGGGGTCTGTGTGGTCTGGCTGACTATCCCAACTTTCTTGCCCGACCAGTCCACGCTCTCGACATCCTCGGGAGCGCTCACTACAATCGCATCCTCACCAGCGGCGCTCCTGATCGCTTTGACCTCGCTGTGACCCGCATCACCGACAACTACGACCACATAGCCGTCTTTGGCAAGCCTCTCGACACGCTTATGCACCTTTTCGACGAACGGGCACGCAGCGTCCACGACGTTGAGACCGGCATCTTCTGCATTACGCAAAACATCCTTGGGCACGCCGTGAGAGGGCATCACGATTGTGCCTTGCTCGACCTCAGAGACGTCCTTGACTACGCGAACGCCCTTGGCCTCGAGGTCGCGCACTACCTGAGGATTGTGAATAAGAGGGCCAAGTGTGGCTATCTGACCACCCTTGCCGGCCTCCTGGTTCACTAAATCCAATGCTCTTTTTACGCCGAAGCAGACTCCGGCCTGGTCGGCTATTATTACTTTCATAATTAGTTGAGGGTTGTCGCAATCGGATATTGCGAGATTCTGTTTCGGGCGCAATCAGATATTGCGCCCGAACGTCGGTTATGAGTTATAAAACCACCGTTTCGGGACAGGTGTTCCGAAACAACTAAACAACTAACAACCAACGTAAACGATTCAGAAATCATCACCAAGGTTGCGATTCCAAACAGCAGATTTCTCGCTGCGCTCGAAATGACAGATGGTTTCGTGATTTCGCATATTTCGTGTTTTCGCGATAAAAATTTCTGTCTTCACTTATCCTGAACGTGCTTGAGCAGCCCGTACTCCACGCCGTCAGCCAAGGCCTGCCAGCTCGCCTCTATTATGTTCTCAGAGACGCCTGCCGTATTCCAGACCTCGTTACTGTCCCTGGTCTCGATAATGGTGCGGACCTTTGCAGCAGTGGCTGCTTTGGTGTTGATGACGCGGACTTTGAAGTCTGTGAGCTTGATCTTGGCAAGTTCCTCGCCGTAGAACTGGCTCAGCGCCTGACGCAGCGCATTGTCCAGAGCGTGAACCGGGCCGTCACCCTCGGCGACTGTAAATGCTTCCTCGCCGTCAACAGCTACTTTAAGGGTCGCTTCTGTTATAACCTCATCATTCGGGCCGTGTTTCTCTATAATGACTCTGAAACCCTTGAGATCAAAGAGCTTGCGGTACATTCCAAGAGATTTCTTCAGCAAAAGCTCAAAGCTGCCTTCGGCTTCCTCAAACGAATAGCCCTCATGCTCGAGCTTCATTACTTTGTTCAAGATGCTCTTGACCTCGGGAGACTGCCGGGTGAGGTCGACATCATATTGCTGCGCTTTCTCGACTATTGTGCTCTTGCCGGCATACTCGGATACAAGCAATCTGCGTCGGTTACCTACGCTCTCCGGCTGGATATGCTCGTAAGTCAGAGGATTTTTCATCATTGCATCGACATGGACACCTGCTTTGTGGGCAAACGCGCTGGCCCCAACAAACGGCTGGCAGTCCTCCGGCACACGGTTGGCTATTTCATCGATAGAGCGCGAGAGTTCCGTCAGTTTGCGGATCATACCGTCAGGCACACACTTCATTCCCAGCTTGAGCTCGATTATGGGCATGATCGTAACAAGATTGGCGTTTCCGCAGCGCTCGCCCATGCCGTTAATCGTGCCCTGGACATGCACTGCGCCATGCTGGACTGCCGCTATAGAGTTCGCGACCGCAAGATCACAATCGTTATGCGAATGGATCCCGATGGGGGTTGTAAGCCGAGCCTTTACAACGTCCATTACATCGGCTACTTCTGACGGCAGAGCGCCGCCGTTTGTCTCGCAGAGGACCAGACACGATGCACCCGCACTTTCAGCCGTTTCAAGCGTTTGCAGGGCATATCCACTATCGTTCTTATAGCCGTCGAAGAAATGCTCAGCGTCAAAGATGACTTCACGGCCGTTATCGACGAGAAACTTGACAGTGTCGTAAATCATCGCAAGGTTCTTATCGAGAGTCACGCGGAAGACATCGGTAACATGCAGGTCCCATGACTTGCCGAATATCGTGACGACCGGGGTCTCTGCTTTGAGCAGATCCAGCAGTAGCGGATCATTCTCAGCAGCAGACTTAGGATGCCTGGTGCGGCCGAATGCGGCGAGCTTGGCGTTTTTGAACTCAACACCCTTAGCGATCTCAAAAAACTCGATATCCTTGGGATTTGAGCCAGGCCAGCCGCCCTCGATATAGGCCACGCCGAAGTCGTCAAGGCGTTTGGCTACCTTCAACTTCTCCTCTGCAGAGAAATTGATACCCTCGCCCTGCATGCCGTCCCTTAGCGTTGTGTCATATATTGCAATTTTGGGCAATGTGATCTCCCCTTATATCAGCCACTCATCGCCGATTTATGAGTCTGCTATCGCCTTCGCGACAAGATCACCCATCTCATCGCACGAAACGATCTTGCCGCCGTCACCAGCAATATCGCCGGTGCGATAGCCCGCATTTAGTACCGCTTCGACTGCGGACCGAATCTGTGAAGCGCCTTCCGGACAATCGCAGGCATATCTCAGTATCATTCCGGCAGTCAATATAGTTGCAATAGGGTTTGCAATCCCTTTGCCTGCAATATCCGGCGCCGAGCCATGAATAGGCTCATACAGGCCGCCGTGCTCATCGCCTATACTCGCCGAAGGCAGCATGCCCAGCGAGCCGGCTAGCATCGAAGCCTCATCCGTCAGTAAATCTCCAAAGAGATTGTCTGCAAGTATAACGTCGAACTGCTTCGGTTTGCGCAAAAGCTGCATACCGCAGTTGTCGGCAAGTATGTGTATCAACTCAACATCAGGATACTGTTTTGCAACCTCGGTCACAACCTCTCGCCAGAGCTTGGAAGTCTCCATCACGTTGGCTTTGTCCACCGAATGGACTCTCTTCCTGCGTCTGGATGCCTGCTGGAACGCGACATGCGCAATACGCTCGATCTCGCTGACACTGTATGAACAAGTGTCGATCGCAGTCATCTCGCCGTTTATCTCGCGGCGCTCTTTGGGCTGGCCATAGTAGATACCACCCGTCAGCTCGCGGATGAACAAGATGTCCAGACCGCCCTCAATAGCTTCTTTTTTGAGGCATGATGCTGACGTCAGAGCATCAAACACTATCACAGACCTCAAATTGGCATATACTTTGAGAGCCCTTCGCAATGGAAACAAAGCTCCACGCTCCGGTCTGCGGCTTGCAGGCTCAAGATTATCCCACTTCGGACCGCCGACCGCGCCGAAAAACACTGCATCGCTTTCAAGCGCCGCATTAAGTGTATCATCAGGTAAAGCCGTGCCGGTGGCGTCTATCGCGGCTCCACCGACCAGACAATTTTTGTATTCAAACTGCAAACCCAGCTTCTTTGCCACTGCATCGAGAGCCTTTATCCCCTGTGGGACTATCTCGACGCCGACGCCATCGCCGGGTAGAACCGCTATCTTGTATGTCTTTGTTGTCATTTACTTCCTAACTTATATCATAGAACCGCTGAGACGCTGAATTCAGACTATGAAACGCTGAAGATGGATAGTGCAGAGATCAACGTTTAATTGTATTTGCAAGACGTTTTACTTCAATTTTTGGGCCGCCAAAATTAATCAATAATGCTATAGGATAGCCAGACGCTTTTAGATAAGAGAGTGTCTGAACTACATCAACATCCTCTAATAACGACTTGGCCTTAATCTCGACAAGACAGTCTTCGGCCACAAAATCCACACGCTTCTTTCCGAGAACAATGCCTTTATAGCAAACCTCTATCCACACTTCACGCTCCGCTTCAAAGTTCGCGGCAGCAAATTCTTTTGAAAGCGCACGTTGATAGAAGACTTCTTCAAACCCCGGACCAAGCGTCTTGTGAACTTCAATAGCGCAGGCTATAATTTTTGACGTCAATTCCGACATCGGGTACCGCGCGTCGTCACGAACTAAGTCCATTCAGCGCCTCATTTAATTCAGCGTTTCAGTGGTTCAGTTTTGCCTGCGCATATTTCACCAGCCCGCCTACTTCTATCAGCTCGCGCATAAACGGCGGGAATGGCTTTGCCTGATAGCTTTTGCCTGTAGTTACGTTTGTAATCTTACCGGAGCCGAGGTCGATCTCGACCTCATCGCCGTTTGAGATTCCAGCGACAGCCTCGGGGCACTCCAGAATGGGCAGACCGGTATTCAGAGCATTGCGATAGAATATCCTGGCGAATGTGTTCGCTATAACCGCCGATATGCCGCTCGCCTTAATGGAGATAGGAGCATGCTCCCGGCTGGAGCCGCAGCCGAAGTTGTCATCAGCTACTATGATATCGCCCGGCTTAACGTTCTTGGTAAAGTCGGCGTCGATATCCTCCATACAGTGTGACGCCAGTTCGGCGGGGTCTGTCGTATTCAGATATCTCGCTGGAATGATAACGTCAGTATCGACGTTCGATCCATATTTGTGAACTTTTCCTTTAATCATTCGTATCCTCTTATCTGATCACGAGTGCTAAGTGCGAGAGATGGCTTTCACCAGCACCTAACACCCAACACCTATCACCTATTTTAGTTCTTCCGGGCTGCCGAGTCTGCCAAGCACCGCAGATGCAGCAGCTATGGCCGGGTTGGCCAGGTAGACTTCGGACTTGGTGTGACCCATGCGGCCCACGAAGTTGCGGTTGGTTGTCGCAACTGACCTCTCGCCTGCCGCCAAGACACCCATATGACCGCCCAGGCACGGACCGCAGGTCGGGGTAGAGACCGCCCCACCCGCTTCGACAAATATCTCAGTCAGACCCTCTTTGATTGCCTGCAGATAAATCTGCTGAGTTGCCGGAATGACGATCAGACGCACGTCAGGATGCACCTTGCGACCCTTTAGAATACTCGCTGCGATCCTCAGGTCTTCGATGCGGCCGTTTGTGCATGAGCCGATCACGGACTGATCGATCTTGATATGCGTCGCCTCGCTGATGGGCTTGGCGTTCTCCGGCAGGTGCGGGAAGCTCACAATAGGCTCCAGCTTGCTGACGTCTATCTCGATCACGTCTTTGTAGACCGCGTCGGGGTCACTGGTATAGACCTTGTAGTCGCGCTTGAGTCGCCCCTTGATGTAGTCCATGGTGATCTCATCAGGCTCGATTATGCCGTTCTTGCCGCCCGCCTCGATTGCCATATTGCACATCGTGAACCGTCCCGCCATCTCCATCGCCCGGATCGCCTCACCGGTGAACTCCATGGAACAGTAGAGCGCGCCGTCCACACCTATCTTGCCGATGGTGTAGAGGATCAAGTCCTTGCCCGATACCCACTTGGGCATCTTGCCGTAATAGACGAACTTGATCTGCTCAGGGACTTTGAACCACGTCTCGCCCATGGCCATAGCATAGGCAAGGTCGGTCGAGCCGACGCCCGTCGAGAAAGCTCCCAGCGCGCCGTATGTGCATGTGTGAGAGTCCGCACCGATCACCGCATCACCCGGGCCGACCAGACCCTCGTCCGGCAGCAGTGTGTGTTCTACACCCATCTTGCCGATCTCGAAGAAATTGGTGATATTGTGCTTGCGGGCGAACTCGCGCAAAATCTTCACCAGCTCGGCGCTCTTGATATCTTTATTCGGAGTCGAGTGGTCAGGGACCAGCGCGACGCGTTCTTTGTCGAACACAGTCTCGGCGCCGATCTTCTCGAACTCTCTGATCGCAATCGGAGCGGTGATGTCGTTGCCCAGAACCAGATCGAGCCTTGCGTTTATCAGCTCGCCCGGCTCAACGTGATCCCTACCCGCATGCGCGGCCAGGATTTTTTGTGTGATTGTTTGTTTCATATTCTAATCCTCAGTTGTCGGTTCGGCTTGCACCGGACGAAATGCTTTTACAGTATCAGAATCGACCAAGCCCCAAAGCGATAGTCCTCCAAGAACAAGGCCGACTACATTGCCGATCCCACTTACAATAATTATTCCAGAGAGCACAATGCCTATAATCCAGGCCCAACGACGTTGCTTGCGTAAACCCATTACAACAATTTCAAAGCTTGTGATGCAGGCGGCTATATACACTGCGACTGACCAAATGCCTATATTTCCAGCAGCCAAACCAAATGCTAGCAACCCTTCCAGCACAAAGATAACTGCACTTACGTGAAAACACACTACAGTGATTATCAGCCGTTTTGGCATTGCACACATCCTCTTTCCCGACTTGGAATACTGCGGTATATCATATCTGCTTTATAACTATCTCAACCACATGCCTTGGAAATACCGGCAATTCAGCCAATCGATCTATCTGAACCCACATAGGCTCGTAGAGATTGTCATCACATAACCGATCCAGCTCAGGGCCGCCCAGCCTTACTTCGCCTGAAAGCTTTTTGACCAAGTAAAAAGACTCTTTCTGACCATTGAAATCATTGCCTGCCAGGTAAGAGACTATCTCGACATCAAGGCTGGTCTCTTCAAGCACTTCTCGTACACATGCCTGCTCGGGAGTCTCGCCCGGCTCTACACCGCCGCCGGGAAACGAATAATACTCACGCCCAGCCTTGCACCGGTGCATTAAGAGTACTTTTGAGTCTTCTATTATAACTGCCCTAGCCCTATCAACCATCAGCAAAATACTCAATATAAAATACTAAATCTAAAATTAAAGGATTGCTTTGTCTTTGGGTTTTCCGCCATTGCCACGCTTCTCTTCGTAGTAAACTAGCTTGTTCACTGCGTTGAGATACGCCTTTGCGCTGGCTTCGACAATATCGAGCGATGCGCCGCGGCCCGTATAGACCTCGCCAT
Organism: Armatimonadota bacterium; assembly: GCA_039679645.1. Lineage (NCBI taxonomy): Bacteria > Bacillati > Armatimonadota > Armatimonadota bacterium. The sequence continues at coordinate 8,081 of JBDKUO010000015.1, read as the reverse complement.
TCATGGCTCCCAGTTTGACTGTGACCTCTCCGAGCGCGTCCGTACCGCCTGTAACTGACTTGATATTGAAGTCGACCAGGTGATATTGGGCTTCGACCATCTTGTCGATTGTCTTGTAGACCGCATCAACTGAGCCGACTCCCACGCATGCCTCTATAATTTCGCTGTCTTCCGTCTTGAGGCGGATAGTGGCGGTAGGAATGCCGTCGAGACTGGTCATTACGTTCATATAGGACAGACGATACTTCTGCGGGATTGTGGCGTGAGATTCGTCCGCGACAATCGTCTCGAGGTCCTCGTCAAATATTTCTTTTTTCTTGTCAGCAAGAGCCTTAAACCGTTCAAAGGCTTTATCAAGTTCGGCTTTGTTCAGATTGTAGCCCAGAGACTTGAGCCTGCCCTCGACTGCATGCCTGCCGGAGTGCTTGCCCAAGATCAGCTTGTTCGAAGCCAGTCCGATCGATTGGGCATCCATGATCTCGTATGTGCGCCTCTCTTGCAGAACACCATGCTGATGGATTCCGGCTTCATGAGCAAACGCGTTAGCGCCCACAACCGCTTTGTTTACCTGCACCGAAAGACCGGTTACATCACTGACCATCCTGCTGGCACGATATATTTCGGTTGTGTTGATGCCGGTTTTGGCGTTAAAGAGGTCGGGCCGTGTATTAAGAGCCATCACGACCTCTTCCAGAGCTGCATTGCCCGCCCGCTCGCCTATGCCATTGATAGTACACTCGATCTGGCCTGCGCCGTTTGCGACAGCAGCAAGCGAGTTGGCAGTGGCAAGCCCTAGATCATTATGGCAGTGCACGCTGATAATCGCTTTACTCGAATTGGGCACGCGCGCAATGAGCTTACCGATCATAGGGCCATATTCGCTCGGGATCGCATAACCGACCGTATCTGGAACATTCACGACAGTCGCGCCTGCGTCAATCACTGCCTCGACCACCCGGCAGAGATAATCGAAGTCTGACCGAGCGGCATCCTCGGCTGAGAACTCGACATCTTCGCAGTAACCTTTCGCGTGTTTGACGGCCATAACAGCTATATCGAGCACTTCATCACGTGTCTTTTTGAGCTTCTTTTCGAGATGGATATCGGATGTGGCTATAAACGTGTGAATAACCGGCTTTTTGGCATTTACTAATGCCTCCCAGGCGCGGTCTATGTCCATCTTGCCGGCACGGCAAAGCCCTGCAATCGCCGGACCCTTGATAGTGTCGGCAATAGCTTTTACGGCGTCAAAATCACCCTGGCTTGAGATCGGGAAGCCGGCTTCTATCACGTCCACCTTGAGACGCGCAAGCTGCTTTGCAACACTCAGCTTCTCCTCGATATTCATACTGGCGCCGGGTGACTGCTCGCCATCGCGCAGGGTAGTATCAAAAATTTGTATACGTCTAGCCATCAACATTAACCCCTCTGATTTAGGATATTATATTTAGTATTGATTATTTGGGGCCATCAATCGCGCGGCTTCATTTGCCGCAAACTCAACAAAACTCCTGCAAAGGCCGTTGTGTAAATTCAAATCTTTTGCCTTTTGCTTGCCCTCGGGCGTGCGCATATCACACTGGGTGAGGTCAATGCAGCGGATCACACCAAACTCTTTCCTGAATGCGTCTATCAAGTCATCCACTTTTGCTGCTGTTGCAAGCTTGGATTCTAGATCATCGCCGCTCTCACGGCCATACTTCAGGCCGAAGGCCATAACAGCACCCGTGAGCGCTCCACATATTTCACCGCAGCCACCAATACCGCCGCCAAAACCTGTCGCTATACGCGGTGCGCAATCGCATTTAAGGTCGCAAGCCTGCATTACACCAAGTAGCGTCGATTCGGCACAGTTAAACCTTTCACTAAAATACTTCAGAGCGATTGATCCTGCATTTTTATCCGGCATAAGCTGCCTCCACACGCTACGCTGTCCTCAACCCTATCCCCCAGGGGAGGAAGTAGATGCTGCGTATCACCCCGACATAGGGGGAAATGGCAGTCGGGGGCAATAACACCCCCGACCATCCAGTTCATATATCATATGAGTGGAGAACCGCCATCATCCCACGACTCTCAACTCATATCTCTAAACACTCAACCCTTAGTTATTTCTTGTTCTTGATCCAGGGCATCATCTCGCGCAGGTGAGCGCCGACTTCCTCGATCAGTGCCTCGTCGCCATGGCGTCGCGCGGCATTAAGGACCGGATGTCCGGCTTTGTTCTCGAGAATGAACTCTCGCGCGAACTCGCCACTCTGAATCTCAGCAAGGATTTCCTGCATGGATTCTTTGGCGCACTCGTCGATGACGCGCGGGCCGCGGGTGTAATCGCCGTACTCGGCTGTGTTGCTTACCGAATAGCGCATATTCGCAAGACCGCCCTCATACATCAGGTCAACGATCAGTTTGAGCTCATGGAAGCACTCGAAGTAAGCGATTTCCGGCTGATAACCGGCTTCAACCAGAGTCTCGAACCCGGCCTGCACCAATGAAGCGCAGCCGCCGCAGAGAACGGCCTGCTCGCCGAAGAGGTCGGTCTCGGTCTCTTCCTCAAAGGTTGTCTCAAGGACGCCGACCTTGGTCGCGCCGATTCCCTTGGCATATGCAAGAGCTGTGTCTTTCGCCTTGCCGCTGGCATCCTGATACATAGCGATCAGAGCCGGAACGCCTGCGCCCTCTGTGTAGACTCTGCGGACCAGATGGCCCGGGCCCTTGGGGGCGATCATAATTACGTCCACATCCTTCGGCGGTACGATCTGGCCGAAGTGGATGTTGAAGCCGTGTGAGAAGATAAGGGTCTTACCGGCAGTGATATACTGCTTGATATCGCTCTGATAGATCGCTGCCTGAAGCTCGTCAGGAAGCAGAATCTGGACCAGATCACCGGCCTTGGCAGCCTCGGAAGCGGAAACCGGCTTGAAGCCGTGCTCCACCGCGAGGTCATAGTTCGGTGTGCCGGGCAGTTCGGAGATAATGACGTCAAGGCCGCTGTCGCGCAGGTTCTGCGCCTGGGCATGCCCCTGGCTGCCATAGCCGATAATGGCTATTTTTTTGCCCTTCAATACATCTAGGTTTGCATCAGAATCGTAGTACATTTTCGCTGGCATCTAAATTTCCTCCCATTTTGAGGTTACGGGCTATCCGTCCATCGCCTCTTAAGCATATTAGATATTCTGAAACTCACAGCTCCCAACAAAACGCCGGCAGCCGCGAAAATGACAAGTTGTATGCAAAGATTCCACACGGAATCCAGACTCAGCTTGCCTGTTATAAGCCCATAGACGCGCCACATGCCGTAAGCGACAGTGCCGAGCGCGCCGACGAGCAAACCACCAATCATCTTCGGACACGAGGATCGTTCATGCGCTCCCAAAAAGAGGCCGACTATCAGCCCCGCGAGCGGACCCGCAACCGAAAAGAAGAGCATTACCCGTTCAACCATATTCATAGCTAAGGGTGGAGAGTGGAGAGCTAAGAGCCTTTGACACTATAAGCCCTCTTGCTCTTTACTCTTCGCTCTTGACTCTCTACTTTCTTAACCGACAGCGGTGATCGAGCCGCGAGCCATGGCGATCATGCCTGTTCGTACCATCTCTTTGATCCCGAAAGGCGCCAACAGCCGCTCAATGGCATCGACTTTATCCGTGTTGCCGGTCACTTCTATAGTAAATGTTGTTTCGCTAATGTCAATAATTTTCGCGTGGAAAATATCGACTATCTGCATAATCTCTGCGCGCTGCATGTTCTCGGCATTGACCTTGATCATAGCAAGCTCGCGCTCGACAATCGGCGTATCGACGTAATCAATCACTTTTATTACGTCTATAAGCTTGTCTGTCTGCTTGTTGATCTGGTCCAGGATCGAATCGTCACCCGAGACAACAATAGACATACGCGATATAGTAGGGTCGTCCGTGATGCTGACGGCCAGTGATTCAATGTTAAACCCGCGCCGTGCAAACAGGCCCGATACTCTTGCGAGCACGCCGGGCTTGTTCTCCACCAGCACGGTTATTGTATGTTGCATTGGTCGTTTCATTTTTTCCTCCGTCGTGCGTCCCAGCGTCCCGACGTTGTGACGTTGTGACGCTATGACGTTATGACGCTATCTCGGTCTATTCACCATCATCTCTTCGATGCTCTGGCCTGCGGGGATCATCGGGAATACGTTCTCCTCGCGAGCTATATGGAAATCTAAAATCACGGGCTTATCTTTGATCTCCAGCGACCGCGCAAACGCGTCCTTAACCTCGCCCGGCTTCTCGATAACGATACCCACGGCTCCATAGGCCTCGGCAAGCAGCTTAAAATCGGGCTGATACGAAATATCCACTCCCGAATAGCGCCTGTTCCAGAAGAGTTCCTGCCACTGGCGGACCATCCCAAGATAACGATTGTTCATAAGCACGATCTTGACCGGCACTTTATACTCAAGCGCCGGGGCAAGCTCCTGCAGAGTCATCTGGAAGCCGCCGTCACCGCAAATTGCAAACACCGGCAGGTCCGGGCAGCCGACCGCCGCGCCGATTCCGGCTGGAAAGCCATAGCCCATGGTCCCGAGGCCGCCGCTGGATAAAAATCGCTTCGGTGATGTCGTCTTGTAATAGAGCGCGGTAAACATCTGGTGCTGGCCGACATCTGTCACGATTATAGCTTCGCCCTTTGTCATCTCTGAAAGACAGTCGATCACGCACTGCGGATGGATCTCACCATCATCGGCGGGGCACTTGAGAGCAAACTCGGTGCGCCACTGCATGATTTTCTTGTTCCAATCGGTCTCCTGCCTGGGGTTGACCATAGGGATCAGCCGCGTAAGGACTTCCTTGCAATCGCCGATAACCGAGACGTCCGGCGCAACTGTCTTGCCTATCTCAGCCGGGTCGATATCGATATGTATGACCTTCGCTCTCTTCGCGAAGGCTGCCAGTTTGCCGGTAACCCTGTCGTCAAACCTCGCGCCGATGGCGATCAGCAGATCGCACTGATCGACAGCATGGTTTGCATACGCTGTCCCGTGCATACCGAGCATGCCAAGTGAGTGAGGGCTATACTCGGAGATGGCTCCCTTGCCCAGCAGAGTCGTCGTCACCAGAATATGCGTCATATCGGAGAGTTTGGTAATCTCCTCGGATGCGCCGGAGAGCACAACACCTCCGCCCGCATAGATCACAGGGCGCTCGGAGGCGTTTATAAGCTCCGCCGCCCGCTTGATATCTTCGTCGTTGATCTCGATATGCGGCGAATAGCTGCGTATATTAACCTCTTTGACCGGCTTGTAATCGGTCTCGGCCAGCGAGACGTCAATCGGAATATCCACCAGCACCGGGCCGGGTCGACCGGTCGAAGCAATATACATAGCCTCGGCAATAACCCTCGGCAGATCATCGGCATTCTTGACCAGGAAATTGTGCTTGGTCACAGGCAGTGTGATGCCGGTGATATCGGCCTCCTGGAACGAGTCCTTGCCCAAGGCCGTCGTCTTGACCTGGCCTGTAATGGCCAGCACCGGTATCGAGTCCATGTAAGCAGTCGCCAGACCCGTAACCAGATTGGTTGCACCCGGGCCGGAAGTCGCAATACATACACCGACTTTGCCTGTGGCGCGCGCATAGCCGTCTGCTGCGTGCACCGCACCCTGCTCGTGGCGCATCAGCAGATTGCGCAGGTCTTCGCGCTCATACAGCGCATCATATATAGGAATTGCCTGACCGCCCGGCAATCCGAACACTACTTCAACGCCCTGGTCCACTAACGACCGGATCAGAGCATTAGCTCCATTCATTTTCAATTTACATACTCCTCCACATTAACGGGTGTTGGGTGTTAGGTAATGGGTGTTGGGGAGGGAAGTCGATTACTTAAAGGCTGAACCTCTAACCCAACCCTGACACCTAACCCCTATCACCTATTCGACGATAGCACCTTTTGCGGCGGAGGCGACGGTGCGCGCGTAACGCGCGAGATATCCCTCCTTTATCCGCAGCTCAGGAGCAGTCCACTCCTTGCGCCGCGCTTCGAGCTCGTCGTCGGACAGCACAACGTCCATCCGTTTGCCGGGTATGTCAATTTTTATGATATCGCCGTCTTTAAGCAGGCCAATAGGGCCTCCCGATGCGGCTTCGGGTGATACATGACCGATGCACGCTCCGCGCGATGCGCCGGAGAAGCGGCCGTCGGTGATAAGAGCAACATCCTTGCCCATTCCCAGGCCGACCACAGTTGCTGTGGCGGTAAGCATCTCGCGCATACCGGGGCCGCCTTTGGGACCTTCATTACGCACGACTATCACATCGCCCTTGCTGACGTTCTTCGCTAGCAGCTCTTTCACGGCATCATCCTCGCACTCGAAGACGCGAGCGCGGCCCTCGAAGACCCAGGCCTCTGGGTCAACGGCAGCCTGCTTTACTACAGCGCCATCCGGGCAAAGGTTTCCACGAAGGATCGCCAGGCCGCCTTCTTTATGATAAGGCTTATCGATCGGATGTATGATATTCTCATTTTCAATCTTTGCACCAGCAAGTATATCAGCCAATGGAGCGCCCGTAACTGTTATTGCTGATTCATCGATCAAGCCCTTTTTGCTGAGTTCTTTCATCACTGCCGGGATGCCGCCTGCTTCATTCAGGTCCTGCAGGTAATGGCTTATCCCATTTGCAGGGTCAGCAACAGCCGGAGCAAGTGTCACCAGATGCGGCGCCTTTGCGCTGATGTCGTTAAACATGTCCAGATTGAAAGGTATCTTCGCCTCGTGAGCTATCGCAGGCACATGCAGAGTCGTGTTTGTAGAGCACCCCAATGCCATATCGACGGCAAGCGCGTTTCCGAACGCAGCTTCGGTCATGATATCTCGAGGCTTAATATCTTTATCGAGAAGCTCCATCACTTTGATACCGGCCTGCTTCGCGAGCCTGATCCTGGCGGCCATCACAGCCGGGATTGTGCCGTTGCCGGGCATACCCATACCGAGGGCTTCAGTCAGGCAGTTCATTGAATTGGCGGTGAACATTCCAGCGCAGCTTCCGCAGCCCGGACATGCAACCTCTTCCTGTTCAGTAAGCTCTTCTTCAGTGATCTTGCCGCCAAGAACCGAACCGGCGCCTTCAAACATCTCAGTTACTGAGATATTCTTGCCCTTATATCGACCGGCCATCATAGGCCCGCCGCTCACGATTATAGTCGGGATATTGACACGAGCAGCCGCCATCAGCATGCCCGGTATGATCTTATCGCAGTTGGGAATCAGGACTAATGCATCGAACGCATGCGCCTTGGCCATGCACTCGATTGAGTCGGCTATGAGCTCGCGAGTGACCAGGGAATATTTCATGCCCTCATGGCCCATCGCAAGGCCGTCGCAGACACCGATCACACCGAACTCCATGGGTGTGCCGCCTGCCATCCGCACGCCCGACTTCACGGCATCGGCAATCTTATCGAGGTGAATATGCCCCGGCACGATCTCATTCCACGAGTTCGCAATACCGACAAGCGGGCTGTATATCTCCTCATCGATATAACCCATCGCCTTAAGCAGCGCGCGACCGGCCGCTCTTTCCATTCCTGTTCTCAGCACGTCACTCTTCATAATCTTCACCTGTTACAAAAAATGCCTCCCATCCCAAGGACGAGAGGTTTTCGTGGTACCACCCTGGTTCAGCCTGCGGCGCGTCACTGCTCCGCAAACCCTCAAAACGCTGTAACGGGCGCATCCCGGGCAAATCTACTCATCGATTTAATATTGAGTATTTTATATTGATTATTAAATCGGTTTTCTCTTGCCGGCTCCGAGGTGAGCTTGGGTCATATGCGCCGCCCCTGCTTTGCAGCTACCGCAGGGTCTCTGTAGCTGACATCAATACGACTTACTTGTCCTCATCATCGCCTGTGTCTATTATTATCTCGTTATATGTTATCACATTAGCGGTTGAACGGTCAATAAGCTGTGCTCATAGGGGTGCATGTCAGATTTACGGAATCACGCTGCAATTTTGGCAGCCTCTAATATATTGCCAGTTCTTTTATTAAGCACTGCAGAGCGCAAATGTGCGATTGTCTCGATTCCGTGCCTCTTCCAGCGC